>JAFEEP010000055.1 GCA_018241045.1 Pseudomonadota bacterium
ACCATGACCGGAACCGTGATCCGTCCAGCCGCCGCGCTGGTCAGCGAACTGCCGCCTGCCGAACTACCGCTGGGAATCCGGGGTGAGGCCTATGTCCAGGGCGGCTACGTCGGCGGGCGCGACGCGACGGCTTTCGTCGACGGGCAAGGGCGGCTCGAACGGCGGCTCGTCGCGGCCGGGCGCTGGCAGCTTCGCGCCGGGGCCGCGGCCTGGGGCGGGGCGCAGAAAGGCGCGAAACGCATCGACGTCGGGCCCACTGCGAGCCTCGACGTGCCGCTTGGCCCGGTCAATGGCCGGGTCGCAGCCGACTGGCGATTCCGCATCGGCGGCAACGCCGCGCCGACCTCGGGACCGGCGATCACGCTTTCCGCCGGATTTTAGCGCCACAAGGCTTTTTTCTGCGGCCTTGCTGGGTTAGGCCAGCGGGTACGAGATGAACGTCTATCTTCCGATCGCCAACCTTTCGGTCAATGGCTTGGTCATCGTCGCGCTGGGGGCGCTGACGGGAATACTTTCGGGTATGTTCGGGGTTGGCGGCGGGTTCCTCACCACCCCACTGATGATATTTTACGGCATCCCGCCGACGGTCGCGGCGGCATCGGCCGCCAGCCAGGTCACCGGGGCAAGCGTTTCGGGCGTTCTCGCCCACTCCAAGCGCGGCGGCGTCGATTACCAGATGGGTGGGGTGATGGTCGCGGGCGGCCTGATCGGCACCCTGCTGGGTGCGGGAATTTTCCGTCTGTTGCAGGACCTTGGCCAGATCGATGTAGTGATCAACATCCTCTACGTCCTGCTGCTCGGCGGGATCGGCGGGGTCATGGCGCGCGAGAGCTGGCAGGCGGTCCAGGCGCAGCGCAGCGGGGTTCCGCTCCCCGCGCGCAAGCGCCGCCATCACCCGATGGTCGCCAGCCTGCCGCTGCGCTGGCGCTTCTACCGCTCGGGGCTCTACATCTCACCGCTCGCTCCGCTGCTGCTCGGTGTATTTACCGGCATCCTGACCATGTTGATGGGGATCGGTGGCGGTTTCGTGCTGGTGCCGGCGATGCTCTACATCCTCGGCATGAGCGCGGGCGTGGTGGTCGGCACCTCGCTGTTCCAGATCCTGTTCGTGACCATGGCGACGACCATGATGCACGCGGTGACGACCCGCGCGGTCGATGTCGTGCTGGCGCTGCTGCTGCTGGTCGGGTCGGTTTCAGGCGCGCAAGTCGGCGCCCAGCTTGCTCAGAAGATCCCGGCGGAACGGCTGCGCTTCGTCCTGGCCGCGCTGGTCCTGCTGATCGCGCTGCGCATGGCGCTGGGGCTGGGTTGGCGGCCTGACGAGATCTACACGGTCGCGCCGTTGTGAGCGGGGTGTTTCTTCGTCGGGTGCGCCAACTGCTTCCGCAGTTGGCTGGCAACGCCGGCCCGCTCCCCCGGCCCGACCACCTGTTTAGGATACCCTGTGGGTGGTCGGGCCGGGGGAGCGGGTCGGTGTTGCAAAGCCAGGCCGGAGGGCGTGGCCGCACCCTGACAAGGACGTTCCTGGCCTTGCTGGCCCTGATGCTCCTCACCGGCGCGCGTGATCCGATCCTGGTGCCCGAGATTTCGCAGCACGAGGTTCAGGTCCGGCAGGGCTTTCGCGGTGCCGACCTGCTGCTGTTCGGCGCGATCCTGACGCCCGAAGGGAGCCGCGCCGGGCAGGACTATGACATCGTCGTCGTGCTCAAGGGGCCGACCCGCTCGATCGTGCTGCGCGAAAAGCAGCGGATCGCCGGAATCTGGGTCAACGCCACTAGCGCCGAGTTCCGTTCCGCCCCGACCTTCTTCGCCGTTGCCTCGTCCAAGCCGATCGGCAAGATCGTCGATGACAAGACCGCCGCGATTTATGAACTGGGCCTGCCCTGGCTCCAGCTCTCGCCGATCGGGTCCTACGATCCGCAGCAGCAGGCGCGGTTTTCCGCCGGGCTGGTAGACCTGATGCGCCGCGACGGGCTTTACAAGGAGGACGGCGGCGGCGTTTCGGTCAGCGAGCAGGTGCTTTACCAGGCGCGGATCGCCTTGCCATCCAACGTCCAGACCGGGACCTATACTGCCGAAACCTTCGCCATCACCCATGGCCGGGTGGTTGCTTCGGCGATCAGCCGGGTTCAGGTCCAGAAGCAGGGGTTCGAGCGGCTGGTCGAGCTGTTCGCGCTGAACGAAGGCTTCCTCTATGGCCTTGTCGCGGTGGCGATCTCGATTGCCATGGGCTTCCTGGCCGGGCGGCTTTTCGCGCTGATCTGACGCGGATTTCTCCCGCGCATTTAGCCCATCTTAACCCCGCGCGGCTAAGCCGTTGCCGACAAAGGCAACCATGGTCGCAGGGGAAGACCTTCTTGATGAACGACATGAGCTATCAAGGCCACGCCCACGCCCGTCCGGCGAGCGCGGCAGAGATTCCCGCCGATGCGGCCCAGGTCGCGACGGATGCCGTGGCGCCCGGTCCCGACAACGCGCGCGATCCGATCGGCATCGTGCTCGAGATCGCCGGGTCGGGCAGCCACATCGCGCTCGACCTCACTCGCCTGCAGGAATGTGCCGGGGACGCAGATCCCTCGATCGCGCTGGCCGGACAGGTCGGCAGCCAGGTCAAGATCCGCGTCGGCAAAGGCTGGCTGCTCGCCTCGGTGCGGACACAGCGCCAGGATTCCAAGACCCCCGGCGGCATCCTCGCCGCGGTCGACTTCCTCGGCGAAGGCGATGAGGAGCGGCTGACCGGGCGCATCCACTCGTTCCGCCGCGGCGTCACCCGCTACCCGATCCCCGGCGCGCTGATCTATCCCGCGACCAGCAACGACCTCAAGCAGATCTATGCTTCGGACGGGCGCCCCAACGTCCAGATCGGCACCGTCTTTCCCACCCGCGACATCCGCGCCGGGCTCTACATCGACGCGCTGCTGGGCAAGCACTTCGCGCTGCTCGGCTCGACCGGCACCGGCAAATCGACCAGCGCCTCGCTGATCCTTCATCGCATTTGCGAATATGCCCCCGAAGGGCATATCGTGATGGTCGACCCGCACGGCGAATATTCCGCCGCGTTCAAGCAGACCGGCATGATCTTCGACGTGTCGAACCTGCAGATGCCATACTGGCTGATGAACTTCGAGGAACACTGCGAAGTATTCCTGACCTCCACCGGCAACCAGCGGCAGGAGGATGCGGACATTCTCGCCAAGTGCCTCCTCCAGGCGCGATCGAAGAACCGCCTGGCCGAAACCATGGGCAAGCTGACGGTCGATGCGCCGGTGCCCTATCTGCTTTCCGACCTGACCACGATCATCCAGAACGAGATGGGCAAGCTCGACAAGGCGACATCGTCGGCCCCGTTCATGCGGATCAAGACCAAGATCGACGAACTGAAGGCCGATCCGCGCTATCAGTTCATGTTCTCGGGGATGCTGGTCGGCGATACCATGGCCGAGTTCATCGCCAAGATCTTCCGTATGCCCAGCCGGGGCAAGCCGATCTCGATCATCGACGTCTCGGGCGTGCCTTCGGACATTACCAGTACCGTCGTGGCCGTTCTCAGCCGCCTGGTGTTCGACTTCGCGATCTGGTCGCGCGACGAAAAGACCCGGCCCGTGCTGCTGGTCTGCGAGGAAGCCCACCGCTACGTTCCCAACGAGAAGAACGCCGATGGTTCCTCGGTCGGCCGCATCCTTAGCCGCATCGCCAAGGAAGGCCGCAAGTACGGGATCAGCCTTGGCCTGATCACGCAGCGCCCCTCGGACCTGGCCGAAGGCGTGCTGTCGCAATGCGGCACGATCATCTCGATGCGCCTCAACAACGACCGCGACCAGGCCTTCGTCAAGGCGGCCATGCCCGAAGGGGCGCGCGGCTTCCTCGATTCCATCCCTGCCTTGCGCAACCGCGAATGCATCATCTGCGGCGAAGGCGTGTCGATCCCGATCCGCGTTGCCTTCGACGAGCTCGAAGAAGTCAAGCGGCCCGCCTCGGCCGACCCCTCGTTCTCCGACCTGTGGAACAGCTCGGGCGGCGAGGAGGAGATGGTTCATCGCACAGTCCAGCGCTGGCGTGCGCAGGGGCGGTAGTCGCCCTTGTCAGGTTCCCCGCGTATCGCCGTAGAGGTGGATGTGCAGCCGGTCGGACAGGCGCAGGCCGTGCTCGATCGCCAGGCCGGACAGCCAGTGTTCGCGTTCACGCAGGGTTGTGCTGTCGGTGCCTTCGGGCATCAGGTAAACGCGCTGCCGGTCGATCGCATGGCGGGCGATCAGATCGAGCACCTCGTCAACGTCGCCAGGCGTCGCGATCACGAACTTGAACCATGCTTTAGGTTCGCTCGCCCAGGCTGAAAGTCGCTCCGGAACGAGTGCCAGATCGGCCGGATTGCCCGAGTGTGCCAGCTTGGGGCTCACGTTGTACTGCGCCACCAGCGGATCGAGCGCGGGGTGCGGGGCGACGGTGCCGTTGGTCTCGACCTCCACGCTCATGCCATCCAGCAGCGCCACCATCCGCGCCAGCGCCGCGCCCTGCAACAGCGGCTCGCCCCCGGTGATCACCAACCGGTCCTGCCCCAGCGCCATGATCCGCGCGGCGACCTCAGCTTCGTCCAGCGCGATCTGATTGGCCTTGCGATCAAAGGCCAGCCCGTCGCGGTGAGGGCGGTTATCGCCGGTGAAGCGCCAGGTATAGGCGGTGTCGCACCACGCGCAGGCCAGATTGCAGCGCGACAGGCGCACAAAAGCGACGGGGCGCCCCATGCTCGGCCCCTCGCCCTGCAAGGAGGCAAATAACTCCGGCTCGCCCGGCGTGGTGGTGGCGAGGGTCAGCAACAACTCCTCCCTGGCTCGGGGAGGGGGAGGGGCGACCGCGCCAGAGGCATCACCCCAACCGCGCCAGCGCTGCCGACAGCCGCTCGGCTTCGGCGGCGTGCATCGCATGATCGGCACGGGCCTTGTCGACCGCTTCGGGCTTGGCCTTCTCGACGAAGGCGGCGTTCGACAACCGCCCTTCGAGCGACTTGGCCTCCTTGGTCGAAACCTCGAGCGCCTTGGCGAGGCGCGCCTTCTCGGCAGCAATGTCGATCACGCCTTCGAGCGGGACGATCACGTTGGCATCGCCGACGCCGATCTGCATCGCCGCCCCGACTGGCGCCGCCTCGAAGCGGATCGCGCTCAGGCGGGCAAGGCGTTCGATCGCCGCCGGATTGCGCTCGATGATCCCGCGCGTCGCCGCGCTCGGCTCGGGCAGGTAGGCGTCGAGTCTCGCCCCCGGCGCGATGCCCAGTTCGTTCTTGGCCGTCCGTAGGTTGCCGATCAGGGCGATCAGCCAGTCCACCTCAGACTTAGCCGCCGCATCGACGCTCGCTCCCGGCTCCGGCCACTTTGCGGTGATCAGCGGATAGTCGGCCCGGTCGCCCAGCTTGGCCCACAACTCCTCCGTCACGAAGGGCATGAAGGGGTGGAGCATGACCAGGATCTGGTCGAGCACCCAGCCGGCGACCGCCTTGGTCTCGTCATCGAACGATCCCTTGATCAGTTCGATGTACCAGTCGCAGAACTGGTCCCAGACGAAGTGGTAGATCGCGTTTGCCGCCGCATCAAAGCGCAGGTCGGCCATGGCCTGGTCGAGCGCGGCCAGCGTTTCCACGACCTCGCCGATGATCCACTTGTTGACTGCGCTGGTGGCGTTGGGCGCCTCGAGCGACTGGCTCGCGCCGATGCCGTTGCTCTGGCAGAACCGTGCCGCGTTCCACAGCTTGGTCGCGAAGTTGCGATAGCCTTCGACCCGGCGCTCATCCATCTTCACGTCGCGGCCCTGGCTTTCCATCGCCGCCATGAAGAAGCGCAGCGCATCGGCCCCGTACTTGTCGATCAGGCCGAGCGGATCGACGATGTTGCCCTTGGACTTCGACATCTTCTGGCCGTCGGCCGCGCGGACCAGCCCGTGCAGGTAGAGCCGCTTCCACGGCACCTCTTTCATGAAGTGAATCCCCTGCATCGCCATGCGCGCATCCCAGAAGAACAGGATGTCGAAGCCGGAGATCAGCAGGTCGTTGGGGTAGTGGCGTCGCACCAGCGCAGTGTCATCCGGCCAGCCCAGCGTGGCGAAGGGCCACAGCGCCGAGGAGAACCAGGTGTCGAGGACGTCTGGATCGCGTTCCAGCGCTACGCCCGCACCGGCCTTGGCTTGCGCCTCCTCCTCAGTTTCTGCGACATAGAACTGTCCGTCCGACCCATACCAAGCCGGAATCCGGTGTCCCCACCATAGCTGGCGCGAGATCGCCCAGGGCTGGATGTTCTCCATCCAGTGGAACCAGGTCTTTTCCCAGGTCTTGGGCACGATTTCGATCGCGCCGCTCTTTACCGCCTCGATCGCGGGCTGGGCCAGCACCTTGGCATCGACGTACCACTGGTCGGTCAGCCACGGCTCGATTTCCACCCCGCCGCGGTCGCCGAAGGGGGTCTGGATCGTGCGCGGTTCAGCGTCATGTTCCGCGCCGTCCTTGTCGACGTGGGGGATGAGGAAGCCGAGTTCCTTCATGCGGCTCACCACCAGTTTGCGGGCGGCGAAGCGTTCCATGCCGACGAATTCGTCGGGCACCAACCCGTCAGCAGTCTGCACCACGCGGGCTTCGGCATCGAACATATTGAGCATATCGGCGGGCTTGATCCCGGCGCGCTTGCCCACTTCGAAGTCGTTGAAATCGTGGCCGGGCGTGATCTTGACCACGCCGCTGCCCAGTTCCGGGTCGGCGTGTTCGTCGGCCACCACCTTGAAGGTGCGGCCGGTGATCGGCTGGAGAATGTCCTTGCCGATCACGCCCTTGTAACGATCGTCCTCCGGGTTCACCGCCACGGCCATGTCGGCCAGCATGGTCTCGGGGCGGGTCGTCGCCACCTCGACCGCACCGCTGCCGTCAGCGAAGGGATAGCGGAAGCGCCAGAAGCTGCCCTTGACCTCGCGCGTCTCGACCTCAAGGTCGGAGATCGCGGTTTTCAGGCGCGGGTCCCAGTTGACCAGCCGCTTGTCGCGGTAGATCAGCCCCTCATTGTAAAGGTCGACGAAGACCTTGACCACCGCCTTGGTGAAATGCGGGTCCATGGTGAACTGCTCGCGCGACCAGTCCATCGAACAGCCCAGGCGGCGGAGCTGGCGGGTGATCGTCCCGCCGCTTTCGGCCTTCCACTCCCACACTTTGTCCACGAATTGCTCACGGGTGTAGTTGGTGCGCTTGTCCTGCGCGGCTTCCATTTGCCGCTCGACCACCATCTGCGTCGCGATGCCGGCGTGGTCGGTGCCAACCACCCACAGCGCATCCTTGCCGCGCAGCCGTTCATGGCGGATCACCACGTCCTGCAACGTGTTGTCCAGCGCGTGGCCAATGTGCAGGCTGCCCGTCACGTTGGGCGGCGGGTTGACGATGGTGAAGGGTTGCGCATTCGGCCGTTCGGGGCGGAACAGGCCGTTCTCTTCCCAATGGGCGTACCACTTCGCCTCGATCGCGGCGGGGTCGAAAGTCTTGTCGAGCGTGGGATCGGTCATGGCCGGGGGCTTTGCCAGCGCCCCGGCGCAGAGGCAAGCTTGTCGGCGCGGCGATTTTCGCCCACAAGCGGCGGGATGCGCGAATGGAGCGACTTCACCACCACCACCGGCCCCGACGGTGAGCAGGATGTGGCGCTGAGCGGGCCGCTCGTGGTCGCGTCGGTGGCGCGGATCGACCCGGGTCTGCGCGCGATAGAGGGGCGGATCGCGCGGATCGATCTCAGCCAGGTTTCGGCGATCGACACGGTCGGCGCCTGGCTCGCCTTTCGCCTCGCGAACCGCCACGGCGCCACGATCACCGGCGCCAGCGTCGAAGCACGGCGGCTGATCGCCGCCGTCGGCGCCTGCCCCGAGGAGACTGACATCACCCCGCCGCGCGCCCCGCTGGTGCGCCGGGTGCTCGATTCGATCGGGGACTACGTCACTGCATCGGGTGCGGGATCGATCGCATTCCTTGGCTTCATCGGCCAGATGATCCTCGCCGTTTGCAGCATGATCCGCCACCCTTCGCGGTTTCGCGGCAAGGCGCTGGTGCACCAGATGGAGCTGGTCGGGGTGTCGGCGCTGGGGATCATAGGGTTGATGAGCTTTCTGGTCGGGGTGGTCATCGCCCAGCAGGGGGCTGTGCAGCTCAAGCAGTTCGGGGCGGAAATCTACACCATCAACCTCACCGGGCGGCTCTCGTTCCGTGAACTGGGGGTGCTGATGACCGCGATCATGGTCGCGGGGCGCTCGGGCTCGGCCTTCGCGGCGCAGCTCGGCACGATGAAGTTGACCGAGGAGGTCGATGCGATGCGGACCATCGGCGTCTCCCCGATCGAGGCGTTGGTGATCCCCCGGGTGCTGGCCTGCACCTTCATGATGATCCTGCTTGGCTTCTATGCCTCGCTGGCGGCGATCGTCGGCGGGGCGACTATCTCCACCCTGACGCTCGACATTCCGTTCATGACCTTCCTCAGCCGGATCCAGGAGGTTGTGCCGCTGCACGATCTGTGGGTCGGGCTGATCAAGGCCCCGGTGTTCGGTGCGATCGTCGCGCTGTCGGGCTGTTATCAGGGGATGCAGGTCGAGGGCAATTCGGAGGAGGTCGGCACCCGCACCACGACCGCCGTGGTCCAGGCGATCTTCGCGGTGATCGTGCTCGACGCCTTCTTCGCTGTGTTCTTCAGCGAGGTCGGCTGGGGATGAGCAAGCCCGTTCCCGGCCATGACGACGACCACCAGGGCGATTACCCGATCGTCGTCGAGGGGCTGTGCAACAGCTTTGGCGATCACGTCATCCACCAGGACCTGTCGCTGAAGGTCAAGCGCGGCGAGATACTGGGCGTGGTCGGTGGGTCGGGCACCGGCAAGTCGGTGCTGATGCGCTCGATCATCGGCTTGCAGATCCCCGACGCGGGGCGGATCGAGGTGCTGGGCGATGACATCACCGCCGCGCGCGACGATGACGATATCGACATCCGCAGCCGCTGGGGCGTGCTGTTCCAGGGCGGGGCACTGTTCTCCACCCTGACCGTTGCCGAGAACGTCGAGGTGCCCTTGAAGGAGTTCTACCCCGACCTTGGCGGCGACCTGCTCGACGAGATCGCGCGATTCAAGGTCATGCTTTCTGGCCTGCCGGACGAGGCCGCGGCCAAGTATCCCTCGGAGCTGTCGGGCGGCATGAAGAAGCGCGCCGGGTTGGCGCGGGCGCTGGCGCTCGATCCCGAACTGCTGTTCCTGGACGAGCCGACCGCCGGGCTCGATCCGATCGGCGCCGCCGGGTTCGATGAACTGATCGGCGACCTGCAGGACACCCTGGGGCTGACTGTGTTCCTGATCACCCACGATCTCGATACGCTCTACGCGATCTGCGATCGGGTGGCGGTGCTGGCCGACAAGAAAGTGATTGCAGTGGGGACGATCCCCGAACTGCTCGCGCTGGACCATCCGTGGATCCAGGAATACTTCAAGGGTCCGCGTGGCCGGGCTGCGCAAGCCACGCAGGAGCGCGTTCACGCCGCACCGGCGGGGCAGGTTCGCGCCAAGGCGGTGGACAAGCGCCTGAAAGCAGGGGAATAGGGCGGCGATGGAGACACGGGCCAATCATGTCTGGGTGGGGGCGGTCACGCTGGTGTTGCTGGCGATGATTGCGGCCTTCGTGATCTGGATCGCCCGGCTGGGCGAAGGCCACCTCAACGAATACGACATCTTCTTCAAGCAATCGGTCGATGGCCTGTCCAAGGGATCGGGGGTGACCTTCTCGGGCGTGCCGGTCGGCCAGGTCAAGAAGATCGAGCTGTGGCGCAAGGATCCCAGTTTCGTGCGGGTGCGGATCGCGATCGACGACGGCGTGCCGATCCTGCAAGGGGTTACCGCGACGATGCAGGGCAGCTTTACCGGGGTGTCGAACATCCAGCTTGAAGGCGCCGCCAAGGGTGCGCCGCCGCTGGTCGAGCACGGGCCCGAAGGGGTGCCGGTGATCCCGACCAAGCGCGGCGGCCTTGGCGAACTGCTCAACTCCGCGCCGGTCCTGCTCGAACGGCTGGCCACCCTGACCGAGCGGATGACCCTGGTGCTGTCCGATAACAACCAGAAGTCGATCGAACACATCCTGGCCAATACCGACCGGCTGACCGCCAACGTCGCCAGTGCCTCGCCGCAGTTCGAAAAGTCGATGGTCGAATTGCAGGCCACGCTGGTTCAGGCGCGATCGACCCTGGCCGCGTTCGAGAAGGTGGCCGGAACGACGGACCAACTCGTCGGCAGCGAAGGGCCGAGCCTCGCCCAATCGCTGCGCGCAACGCTCAAATCGGCGCAGGGTGCGGCAGACCAGTTGCAGACCACGCTTGACGATGCGCGTCCGGCGGCCAAGCAGCTTAACGAGACGACGCTGCCCGCCGCCGAATCCGCGATCCGCGATCTGCGCGCGACGACCAAGGCGCTGCGCGACATTACCGAAAAGATCCAGGATCAGGGCGCCGGTGCCGTGCTGCGCGGCAACAAGCTGCCGGACTACAAGCCATGAGGATGGGAGAGAATCAGGTGGCGGCAAATCGGCTGACGGTGCGCGCGGGACTG
>JAFEEP010000560.1 GCA_018241045.1 Pseudomonadota bacterium
AGGATTATTGCGCGGCAGGCGCCGCCGCCGGAGCAGCCTTGCCCGCGGCGTAAGACGACCACAGCTGCGCCATCAGCTTGCGAGTTCCACCAACCTTGGCGAAGGTCGCCTGCGCGGCAGCCGCCTGACCCATGTCGACCTGGGCGATGCCAAGACGGGTGAGCGCCTTGTCGGTTTCCACGCCCGGCTTGGTCATGGCGAGCTGGAACAGCTCGGCCGCCTTGGCCGGCTGGTCATAGCTGAGATAGGCGTCGGCAGCGGCCATCACCGCGTTGGCCGTCGCGGCACCGGCCCGTGCATCGCGCTCCATCGCCGGAAGCGAAGCCTTGTCGGCGGTGATGCGGGCCGTAGCGACCGACTTGGCATCGGTGACGAAGACATCGCTGGTGGAAAGCTTGCCCGAAGCCAGACCCTTGTTGAGAACCTTCATCACCTCGCCAGGCGACCGGCGCGGATCGGCGGCCTGGATGTATTCGACGTAGTCGCGCCCTTCCATGTAGCTGTCGGTGCGGTCCATCAGGCGCAGCAGGTCGATCATGTCCTGCGCGGGATAGCGGGCAAGATCGCGCAGCACCGAAATCGCCAGCGCCCAGTTCTGCTTGCCCGGGTAGTTCCTGACCAGTTGGGCACCGAAAGTGGCGGCCTGGTCGGTCATCTTGGCGTTGTAGGCGACGACCTCGCCACGGCGCAGCCAGTCTTCCGGTGCGGCATTGCCCTTCTTGGCGATCGCTGCCTGGAGTACCTTGAGCCCTTCGCCGGGCTGATTGTCGTTGATATAGGCTTCCGCCAGCATTCCTTCGACGTCGTTCTTGGCATAGCCACCGCCGATCGCCGCCTGCAGCGCGGTCCGTGCCGCGGCATAGTCGCGCATATCATAGGACAGCGCGCCGACGAAGAAGTTGAACTCCGCCGCCTGCTCGGGAGGGAGCTTGCCGCTTTCGACCGTCGCGGCCAGGCCGGTGCGCTGCAGCGCCTTGTCCTCGGCGATCTTGCCGAGCTTGAACGCCAACTGGCCATAGATGTACTTGTCGTCAGCGGTGGTTGCAGCGGCGTGCAGTTGCTCAAGCTGGCCCTTCTCGGCGGTCAGCGTGGCACCAAGCGCGGCAACCGCAGCGTCGTAGTTGGTCCGTGCCGTGGCGCGGGCGGCCTTGCCGCTGGCTGCATTGAGCGCGGTCGTCGCGCTGGCCACATTGGCCGCGGCCTGGGCGACGTCGGCCCGCTTGGGCGCATTTTCGAGCGCGGTGTTGAGCGCCGGATAGAGCGCCATCACCGGCTTCGACGGCGTAATCTTGCCCGCGCTGGCCGAGCTCTTGTCCTTGTCCTTATCCTTGGCGAGCGCCGGAGTGGCGCCTGCGGCGGCCACGCCCAGTGCCAGGGCAAGTCCGAGGGCCGAGCGGGTGAAAAGCGAGCTACGGATCATGACATTCGTCTCCTTCATGGCTGCGCGGCAGGGGCCATTTCCCGGCCTGTCGCAACCAAAAACTTCCGACACGCCAAATGGCGGGGATTCGCCCGTTTGGCAACAGGCCCGCGCACTAGGGACGGGGCCGTGAACCGCATTTGAATGATGCTTGGCCGGATCGTTCAGGAATGCCGCGCGAGGTGTGGAAAAACAGGCGTCCGGGGTCAATCCCGCGCCGCCAATGCTGGTCTTCGCCGCGCCCTTGGCCTAGGGCCTGAATGACACATCCTTTCCCGCAAACAACCGGCTGATTTCCCGCGTGAGCGACGACAACGAAAACCTCGATTCCAACGGTTCGGGCCCCACCGGTCCGCACGGCGATTTCCAGCGCGTCGACATCGTCGACGAGATGAAGACCAGCTACCTCGATTACGCGATGAGCGTGATCGTGGCGCGCGCCCTGCCCGACGTGCGCGATGGTTTGAAGCCGGTCCACCGGCGCATCCTGTTCGCCAGCCAGGAAGGGGGCTTCGTCGCCGGGCGGCCCTATCGCAAGAGCGCCAAGATCGTCGGCGACGTGATGGGCAATTACCACCCGCACGGCGACAGCGCGATCTACGACGCGCTGGCGCGCATGACCCAGGACTGGTCGATGCGGCTGCCGCTGGTCGACGGCCAGGGCAACTTCGGGTCGATGGACCCCGATCCGCCAGCCTCGATGCGCTATACCGAAGCGCGGCTGGCCAAGGTCGCCAATTCGCTGCTCGACGATCTCGACAAGGATACCGTCGATTTCACCGACAACTATGACGGATCGCGGCAAGAGCCGACCGTTCTTCCCGCCCGCTTCCCCAACCTGCTGGTCAACGGCGCGGGCGGCATCGCGGTGGGCATGGCGACCAACATTCCGCCGCACAACCTGGGCGAAGTGATTAACGGCTGTCTGGCCTATATCGCCAATCCCGCGATCACCACCGAGGAATTGTTCGAGATCATTCCCGCGCCGGACTTTCCCACTGCGCCGCTGATCCTTGGCCAGTCGGGCGCGCGCAAAGCCTACACCGAAGGGCGCGGCTCGATCATCCAGCGCTGCCGCCACGATATCGAGGAAGGCCGGGGTGATCGTCGCTCGATCGTGCTGACCTCGATCCCCTATCAGGTCGGCAAGTCGGGCCTGGTCGAGAAGATCGCCGAGGCCGCCAAGGACAAGCGGATCGAGGGCATTTCCGACATCCGCGACGAATCGAGCCGCCTTGGCGTGCGCGTGGTGATCGACCTGAAGCGCGACGCCACGCCCGAAGTCGTGCTCAACCAGTTGTGGCGCAACACCCCCGCGCAGTCGAGCTTCCCCGCCAATATGCTGGCGATCCGCGGTGGCCGTCCCGAAGTGCTGACGCTGCGCGACATCATCGCCAGCTTCATCACCTTCCGCGAGGAGGTGATCACCCGCCGCACCAAGTTCGAGCTGAACAAGGCGCGGGACCGGGCGCACATCTTGCTCGGCCTGGTGGTCGCGGTGACCAACCTCGACGAGGTGGTCAAGATCATCCGCGGGTCGTCCAACCCCGCCGCAGCGCGCGAAGCCCTGCTGCGCCGCGAATGGCCGATTGGCGAAATTGCTCAGTACATTCGCCTTGTCGAGGCGATCGAACCCGACGCCGAACAGGCAGGCGGCACTTATCGCCTGTCCGAAGTCCAGGTGAAGGCAATCCTCGACCTGCGCTTGCACCGCTTGACCGCACTAGGCCGCGACGAGATTGGCGACGAGCTCAAGGAACTGGCCGCGGCGATCGAGGAATACCTGTCGATCCTGGCTGATCGCGCCAAGC
>JAFEEP010000561.1 GCA_018241045.1 Pseudomonadota bacterium
CCACCAGAACAGGCCCGAGGCAGCAAGCAGCAGGGCGGCAACGGCGCCCAGGACGATGCGGTTCATTTATCGGCGATTCCCGAAGGTTGGATCGGTGCGACCATAGCCTAGACGCCCAACAAGCCAACCCTGAGCGCGATCAGAATTGCCGAGGGCCGCGACGGCGCGGCAAAGTCGCCGCATCGTTGCCGTGCCAGGCCATGCAGCACCGCCAGGCTGCGCAGGTCGCGCGGCAGACGGGCGGGTTGCCAGTCGGCTTGCGTTGCCAGTACGGCGGCGACCTGCCCTGCGCCGGACGGGAGACGCGCGAGATCGGCCAACGCCCAGGCCCGCGCCATGCGCACTGCAGCCACCCTGTCTCCGCCATCGGGCAAAAGCGCCGCGAATCCTGCCGCACGCGCGTCGGCAAGTGCTTCAATTGCTTGGCTTTCTCCATGCGGCGCAACGCAGAGCAGCCCCTCCCAGGCATCGACCAGCGCCACGAGCGAGGGGCGTTCCGTCACGGTTTCATCCAGCAGATCGAGCAACGGCTCGCCCCGACGCGCGGCGCGTTCCTCGCCCAGCCGGTCGCGCCACCAGGCGAGGCGCAACTGGCCCAGCATCTGTTCGCGCGCGGTCAGCACCACCTGGCTCAGCCGCTGGTCAAGCCCGAGCAGCGCCAGCAGCGCGCGTCGCGTCCGTGCCGGGGCATAGGCAAGCGAGAGGCGCTGTTCGATCGGCAGGCTTTCAAGGATCGCGGCGTGGCTCATCCCCGCCCCATAGCCTGCCCGCGGCCCCCGGCAAATCGGCCAGGGATAAGTGCTTGTTAACCCTGATCCTTCAAGGAGCGAAAACCCAGTTCGCGTAATCGCGTCATGTTTGATGGCCTTAATCTATTCGGGGGCAAGATGCTGAGCACCTTCAATCGGACCATGCGCCGTCTCGCCGGGCAGAACAGCGGCAACGCCGTGCTGCTCGTCGCCGCGGGGCTGCCTGCCCTGATCGGGGCCGCCGGGCTGGGCGTCGACACCGCGCAATGGTATATGTGGAAGCGCGAGATGCAGTACGCTGCCGATCAGGCCGCGCTTGCCGGGGCCTGGGCGAAGGTCGGGGGGGTAACCGGCGACGGCTACAAGACCCGCGTGACGCAAGAGCTGAACTCCAACCTGTCGCAGGTCAGCTTCATTTCCAGCACCACTATCGCCACCGCCCCCTGGCCGGTCGGCAACAACCAGGACAACAGCGTCATCGTGACCGTCAGCGGGACCAAGCGGTTGCCGTTCAGCTCGTTCCTGACCAACAGCGGCGTGACCATCGCCGCGCGTTCGCAGGCGACGTATCAAGCGGGGCGCACGTTCACGAGCTGCCTGATCGCGGTCGATCCGCACACCAAGGGCGCGATCACCATCGGCGGCAACGCCTATGTCGTCGCCGGTTGCGGCGCGGCGGCGCTTTCGGACAGCCCCGATGCGGTGATCAAGAACGGCGGAGCGGTCTTCGATGTGGGCTGGATCGTTTCGGCGGGCGGGATCGACAGCGGTTTCGACGATGGCAAGACCCAGATCTACGAAAACCAGACCGGGCTTCAGGATCCGTTTGCCAACCTGACCCCGCCGACCAACAATACGCCGCAGACGCTGACCTGCTCGAACGGCGGCACGGTCTACACGGCCACCGTCGCTGGTGTGACCAAGATCTATTCGCAAGCGATGACGAGCAAGAACGGCAACTCGTGGAAGACCAACGGCGCGCAAACGCTGACTTCGCAAGCGACCAGCACGACCACGCAGGTCGTCAATTCAAGCGCCAAAGTCGGCGATCAGACCACGAGCAGCAATACTGTGACTGGAACGGTTACACAGTCAGGCTCGACCTACAATCGGAATGACGTAACCACAACGGTGACCGGCACCATCCAGTCAATTGCTGTGAAAGTCACTCCGGCGGGTGCCTACCCCCAGCCGGGGACCTATTCGGACTTCACCATCAGTTGCGATACGGTCATGGCCAAGGGGGTCTATGTCATCAATGGCGGCCTGCTGTCGATCAACGCGCAGAACAGCCTGACCGGCAACGGGGTCATGTTCGTCCTCACGAACGGGGCGGGCATCCGCATCAACGGCGGCTCCAATGTCTTCCTGCGCCCGATGAGTTATGACGAGATGGTCGATCCCAGTGCCGGGAACATGACCTCGCTTCAGGCGACCCGGTTGAAGGATATGCTGATCTTCGAGGATCGCAATTCCTCGGGCGACAACAACGACAAGATCAACGGCAATTCCGGCATGGGCATGAACGGCACGGTTTACCTGCCATCGAGCACGCTCACCTTCAACGGAACGGCAAATGTCACGCTGGGGTGCTTCGTCATTGCCGCCGGGCGTATCGTCATCCAGGGCACTGCCAACATGACCAGCTTCTGCCAGAACGGCGGCACCAACACCGGCGTCGTGGTTGGGGGCGGCGCCAATACCGTCAGGCTGGTGTCATGATCGCCCGCCTGCGCCAGCTCTGGCGCGATACGGCAGGCGTGGCGCTGATCGAGACCGCCGTGCTTGCCCCGACCCTGCTCTTGATGAGCATCGGCACCTATCAGGTCAGCATGGTTGTCGCCCGGCAGCACGAATTGCAGTCCGCCGCCGACGAGGCGATGTCGATCGCGATCGGCGGGTGGAGCAATGACGACGCCCAGATCAGCACGATCAAGGGGATCCTGCAACAATCCGCCGGGGTCAGCACGGACAAAATCTCGATCGTCCGTATGTATCGCTGCAACAGCGACACCAGCTATGTCGCAGCCAAGGCGAGCTGTGCATCCGATGCCATCGTTTCGAGTTATCTCAAGCTCAAGCTCAACGATACCTACACCCCGTCGTGGGTCAGCTTTGGCGTTGGCGCACCAATCAACCTGGGAGTGACCCGGATGGTGCAGGTTTCATGACGGGGAGACACGCCATGACGCTGCTGCGAGACACGCGCGGGACCACGGCGGTTGAGTTCGCCCTCGTCGCGCCCCTGCTCATCACCATGGTTCTGGGGGTTCTGCAGGCCGGCTTGTGGATGGGAACCTGGAACTCGATGCGCTCGGCGGCCAACGACACCGGCCGCTACGTCACGGTCGAATACCAGAAGAGCAACCGCATCGCGAACATCGACATTGCCGTCGAGGCACGTCGACGGGCAACGAGCGCCCCCTATTCGCTGAACAGCGCCGGCGTGACGACCTACGTGTCCGACGAAACGACACAGCAGATTACCGGGGTGACCCAGAAGTCGCTGAAGATCGTCTACAATATGCCCAACATCCTGCAATTTGCCGGCATGGGGTCGTTCCAGATCAGCTAC
>JAFEEP010000562.1 GCA_018241045.1 Pseudomonadota bacterium
AGCTGATGACATAGGCGCGCCCGTCAGCCGGGTTGGTGCAAGTGCCGATCCATGTGATCGGGCTCATTTCGGTTCCCGGCGGACAGGTGTTCACCGTGCCGCCGCAGCAGGTGCACAGGAACCCATCGATCGCGCAGTAACGCCAGTAATCGCACTGGGTGCGGTCGCCGGGGTCCTGCGGATTGCCGGAGGTCACAGCAGGGCGCGCGGCGTTGTTGCCGTGCGGCGTGGCCCCGGCGCGCGACATCGGCAGCACCGGGAAGATCGCCGCACCCGTCAGCACCCCGCCAACCCAGGCCAGCGAGGATCGCCGCGAGGTGCCGCGGGCCAGCCCGCGCGAGAAGCGTTCGGTCAATTTGTCGATCGCGGACATGGTTCAGGCTCCTCCGTTGCGCCGGGCCAGGAATTCCTGGATCGAGGCGACCCCGCGCTCCTTGGCTTCAAACAGGCTTTCCAGATGTTCGCGGCTGTTGATCAGCCCCAGCGATGCGACCTTGCCGTTCTCGTCGATCAGCACCGCGTAGGGCAGCTTGGAGACGCCGAAGGACCGACCCAGCGCTTCGGACAGGACGAGCGGTACGCCCTCGAGTCCGTGGCTTTGGGCCATGGCGTGATAGGCGCGCTCGTCGCCGTCGCCAGCCAGCACAACCTCGAGCCAATCGGCTTCGGCCTTTGCGGCGGAGCGCAGCACCGGCAGCAGCGTCTTGCACACCGGGCAATCCGGCGCGGCAAAGAACACCAGCTGACTGCGTCCGTTGCGCGCGCTGCCGCCGATGGTCACGTTGCCACCGCCCACTGTCTTGAGATCAAGCGGGGTAGGGGCTTCACCGACGTTGACCTGCTGGTGCAGGGTCAGCGCTCCGGCGGGTGCGATGCGTTCGTGCAGGATGCCCACCTGGCGAGCCAGCGCGGCGACGAGGACGGCGAGCACGATCACCGTAACCCACAACAAGATCTGCGAAGTCAGCATCATCGGCGCGAAATCCTTGCGAGATGGGGAAGCAGGGCGAGTTCGCTGGCGGCGAACCACAGGGCGAGCAGGGCGAGCGCTGCGAAGGGCGCGTCGATCGTCCATGAAACGGGCGGGGCCAAAGCCAGCGTCACCGCGAGCGCGACGAGCAGGCAGGGCCGGG
Source organism: Pseudomonadota bacterium (assembly GCA_018241045.1). Taxonomy (GTDB): domain Bacteria; phylum Pseudomonadota; class Alphaproteobacteria; order Sphingomonadales; family Sphingomonadaceae; genus Novosphingobium. The sequence goes on from JAFEEP010000562.1 coordinate 1,134, forward strand.
CGATGGCGAAGATATCGACCGGCGCCTCGCGCGATTGCAGGTTGCAACCGCAGTCGAGCACCTGGCCGCGTCGTGTGAACAGCGCGACGCCATAGATTGCCCACAGTCCGGCGGCAGCGAGCGCACCGCCGATCCGCAGCGGGGCGCTGAGCAGGGCCAGCGCGGCGAGCAGTTCGATCGCAGCGGCGGCGAGCAGCACCGGCAGGCCAAGCGCGGGGGCAACCCCGGTTAATCGCGCGGTCGATGTGGCCAGCCGGTCGCGGGCGGTCAGCTTGTGCAGGGCGGATATGCCCAGCAGAGCTGCCAGAAACAGGGTCAGCGCGGCGCTCATGGCACCGGGATCACGACAGTAGGATTGAACGCCACCCGTGATCCGAGGCTGTTGACCAACTTTCCGGTCGCAGCGTCAAGCACGTCGACCGGGCCGTCCATCCGCACCGCGATCAGGTGCGGGACTGCCTCGCGCGTGATCGCGATCGACGTGGCGCCGTTGGGCAGGGCAATCCGCTGGGTCCGCTGGCCGCTGGCCGGGTCGACCACCCAGACCTCGCTGCCGCCTTCCTTGTGGCTGCCTTCCTTGCCCTGGGGGCTCATCAGGACATAGAGCAAGCCCTTGGGATCGGCTGCGATGACCTGCCAGCCGCCGGGGCGCCATTCCGGCGCGCCGCCCTCCGCCGTGCCAACCGACAGCTTGGTCTTGAGCGGGACAGCAACCGGGCCGGACAGGTCATAGCCCTTGATCTGGCCGTGATAGGTCACGAACCATGCGGTCTTGCCGACCCAGGCAGCGTTCTGGAACTGGGCCTGGTTGTCGATGTCCTGGACATTGGCGATTGTTTTGGAGCTCGCCACCGCGCCCTTGGCGTCAAGCTGGATCGAGGTCAGCGAACCGTCGGCGCAGAACGTAGTGAAGCCGCGTTCGCCGGTCGGATAGATGTGCGAGCAGCCAGGCAGGTCGATTTCGCCCAGCACCTTGCGACCGTCAAGGTCGACCACCGTGATCGACTGTGCCGGGGTGAAGTTGCTGACCAGCGCCCACTTCTGGCCGTTGGTGAACTGGAAGGTGCCGAAGTAGGTCACCGATTGCTGGCGCTTGCCACCGGGCAGGACGATCTCGCCCTTGGGCTGCAGCGTGGCCGTGTCCCAGACGGTGATCACGTCGGTCCGTTCGCCGCGGTTGAGCCGCGAATAGAACGTCTCGGCCGTGTAGATCTCGTGCCGCGCCGGGGCGAACAGGGTATTGCCGAACTGCGCGGTGCGCAGGATGCCTTTGAGTGGCTGGGCCGGGTTGGCGGTGTCGACGACGACGGTGCGACCATCGACGATCGAATTGAAGTTGATGTCCTGCATCAGCACCCAGCTTTGCGGATAGTCCGCAGGCAGGGTGGCCTGGCTGGGAATGGGTTCTTCAGGGAGCGGTGCCGCGGGCGCTGCAAAGGCCGTGATCGGTCCTGCGGCCGACAGCAACAAGGCGAGTGCCGAAGTGCTCAAGCGCATTATCATCCTCCCCCGCTTGCGGGCTTCATGTCCCGCGCGGTTGATCATGAAAGTGATGGATGAGCATGATCCTTGTCAAGTGTCCTAATTTTGTCGTATGACAAGTTTTGAAAATGATGATTGGCGGGATCAAGGC
>JAFEEP010000563.1 GCA_018241045.1 Pseudomonadota bacterium
CGAAGGAAGCAAGACAGACTGTGCAATCTTGACCTCCTCTACGTTGGTGCTCGTGGCCAGGATGTGGCGCACGCGATCCAATGCGTCGCCTGCATCTTTTGGGGGCCTTGGCATATGAGGAGGAAGTAACGGAGCAATTTTTTTGCCTTACCGTGGGCGCGAACAGGCTGAATATTCCGGCCGATCGTGACCAGCGATTCCGGCGATCGAGACCAGTTGGCGCCATGCGGCGGAGATTTGCCGATTCGGGCATTGCGACCAGTGATTCCGGTGATCGTGACCACCGCCTTCGGATCGATCTGGGCGGCAGCGCAAGAACGATTGTATTGCTCGCCGGCGTGCTCGGCCTGGTACTCCTGCCACAGCAGCATGAGCGTCATGCCCTTGCCCGCGAGCTCGCGGTGAATGCAGACGAATTCGGGCAGTACGAGTGCGGCAGCTGCCGCCCGCCTGGGCGCCAAGCGCGCCGCGAGCTCGGCTTCGCTCAAGGCTTGGGCAGTGTCCCAGCCCAGGCCCGCAGCGGCCGCGGCGCTGAGGTATTTGGCGACGGCCGCCTTGGAGATGCCAAGGGCTGCGGCTCAGTGGCGCTGCGAGTGCCCTTGCGCGTGGCACTGCGGATGGTGTCCAGGCGCCAGTCCTTCACCTCCAGGATCAGCGCGCCGCGGCGCGGGTGCAGGATCACAAAGTCGGGGCGGGTCTGCTTGGGGCCGATGGGCACGTCCCACCACAGTAGATAGTCCTCTTCGAGTTTCTGTTCCAGCCGCTCTGCCAGTTTGCGTTCACCCGACTGCATGCGCCCCGCGCATGAGCCCAGTGCCGGTATCAACGTCGCCATTCCGCTCCCGCCTACTTTCACTTGTTTCGACTTGAAACGCGTTATAGCCGACGGATCTGATTCCGGCCTGACATAAACCCCTGCGCACGGGGGCCAGTGCGGGGGGAAAGGCTGGGTGATCTGAACGCAAAAAAACGCCGTAAACGCCCATCCATCAAGCGCTACCAGCTATCAAATATGCACTGCCGTTTGTTGCTTGACACAAGACGTGCCTGTCCACGCCGGATGGCTGCGTGGTGCTCAGTGGGCGGGCAACGAGGTCACGGCCCCATCCACCGCCAACTCACGGCTGCCCGGTGGACAGGCCTGGTCGGTGTAGGTCACCTGGCCGTTGCTCACGCATTTGCGCGGTTGGACCATGGGCGCCGATGCCACGCTCTGGGCGGCGGGCGCGGGCCGGCCCGTCTTATCGCGCGGCAGGGTGTCGGGGCCGGGTCGGGTGGCCTTGCGCCACATCTGCGCGGCCCAGGGGGCGGCGTGGGGCGTCCACTGCTCGGCCGTCCACCAGGCCGCGGCGGCGCCGGCGATGGCCAGGGCCGCCAGGCCACCCAAAGCGATACGCTCGCCCGGGCTCAGCATCTCAGGCCAGGTGCTGGCCCAGGATGCCGGCCAGCTCGAACATGCCCACGCGGTCCTTGCCGAACACGGCACGCAGCTTGTCGTCGGCGACGATGCTGCGCTTGTCCTGCGGGTCCTGCAGGTTGTGGGCCTTGATGTAGTCCCACATCTTCTTCACGGCCTCGGGACGGGCCACGGCCTCGGGCCCGATCACGGCGGCCAGGGCTGGGCTGGGGGCCTTGCCGGCGGCGGTGCTGGTCTTGCGCGGGGTCTTGGCCGCGGTGGTCTTGGCAGTGGTTTTGGCGGCGGCCTTCTTGGCGGCAGGTTTGGAAGCTTTTACGGATGTATCGCCCACCCCGCGTGCGCCGGAAGCTCCTGTTTTTGCAGCGGCCGCAGTCTTGCGCGGCGGGAACTTGGATTCGCGCGGCTCGAACTCGAAGTTGACCTTGCCCGCGTCCTTGTCCCAGGCCAGGAAGGCCTTGAAGGCGCGGCGCGTGCGCATGCTGACGAACTTGTCGAGCAGGTCGGTCTTGCCCGTCTGCAGCAGCTTGTGCATCTGCGCGCGCTCCACCGGCTGCTGCAGGATGACCTTGCCGCTCTTGAACGTGCAGCTGGGCGTGGGCTGCTGCGCGGTGGGCACGGACTTGGCACACACGTAGTTGCTGCCGTGCTCATAGACGGGCGCGCCGCAGATGGGACAGTTGCCCAGGCTTTCCTGGCCGGCAAAGTCCACCAACTCGCCCGTGTCCTCGGCGTTTTTGTCGTCGCCAAAGTCGAATTCGAGCTTGTAGTTGCCCGCCTCTTCGTCGCGAGCTATGGTGACCTCGGCCGTGAAGGGCCAGCCGGCCTTGGAGCGGAAGCCCTCCAGCGGGCCAATGCGGCGGTCGCGCAGCAACTGCTCGGCCTCTGCCGTCTCGAAGGTCCGGCCCGCGGGCGATTTGGTGAACGAGAAGCCGCAGCCCTCGCCGGTGCCGCCCTGGCCCGTGCAGGCGTAGCGGCGGTAGTTTTCCTTGACCACGCCGCCGCAGTTGGGGCACGGTGTAGAAAGCGTGGCGTAGTCGCCGGGGATGGTGTCGCGGTCGTATTCCTTGGCCTTCTTGACCAGCTTCTCGGTCATGGCCTGGATC
>JAFEEP010000564.1 GCA_018241045.1 Pseudomonadota bacterium
CACTGGTGGTCCATCGCCCGACCCTGACCTTCGACAACGTGGTGTTTGGGTATGAGCCAGAGCGCACGATCCTCAACGGGCTTTCGTTCGAGGTACCCGCAGGGCATCAGGTCGCCTTGGTTGGCCCCTCGGGCGCGGGCAAGAGCACGATCGCCCGGCTGGTGTTCCGCTTCTACGATCCTTGGTCGGGCCGGATCCTGATCGACGGGCAGGACATCCGGCAGGTGACCCAGGAATCGCTCCGCCGCGTGCTGGGGATCGTCCCGCAGGATTCGGTGCTGTTCAACGATACGATCGGCTACAACATCGCCTATGGCCGCGACGGGGCCAGCCCTGCCGAAGTCGAGGCGGCGGCACGTGGCGCGGCGCTGGGTGACCTGATCGAGCGGCTGCCCCACGGCTTCGATACCGAAGTAGGCGAACGCGGACTCAAGCTGTCAGGCGGGGAAAAGCAGCGCGTCGCGATCGCACGCACCCTGGTCAAGAACCCGCCAATCCTGTTGCTCGACGAGGCGACCTCCGCGCTCGACAGCCGGACCGAGCAGGACATTCTCACCACGCTGCATTCGGTGGCTGCGGGACGCACTTCGCTGTCGATCGCGCACCGGCTTTCGACCATCGCCGATGCCGACACGATCCTGGTGCTCAACGAGGGACGGCTGGCCGAACAGGGCACCCACGCCCAACTGTTGCGCAGGCATGGGCTCTACGCGGAAATGTGGCAGCGCCAGGCCGATGCCGTAGAAGAAGCCGGCGTGGCGGCAGAATGACCGACAGACGCCCGGAACGATCAAGGAACGGGCGCCTGCCGGCCAAGGTCAAATGATGAAGCTCAATCAGTTGCCGCTGTTGTCATCCTGCGGTTGTTCGCTCTCGTCGGCGGCCGCTTCGGGCTGTGCTTCGGCAGGCTGGTCGTCGCCCGCAAGATGCTCCTTGATCGCGCCCACGCCTTCGAACCCGGCGACGGCGGCAGCCGCCTTGGCCAGGAAACCGGCTTCGGGGTCAACCGCTTCGAGCGCCTTGTCGGCGGCGAAAGCGCCAGCCGCTTCTTCCATGAAATCCTTGATACCCATCGCAAACCCTTTCGCATCGCTGCTGTCGATGTGAGGCATCCCACACCCCGCCTGTGTGGACGATCGGGGTTTGCGGGCGGCTTGCGGCTGCATTGCGAATTGTTAATGCGAAGCGCCCCGATCAGCGCTTGACCCGGTGAAGCGCTGGGGTGGGTTTTCAGTCAATGGATTCGCGGACCGCGTACTCACCTGCGCGCTATCGCGTCCGCCTCGTGCCAGATCACCGCCTGCGCCGCTTTCATGTAGCCGCCCTCGTCATCCCAGGCGATGCTGGGAGAACCGTAAAGCCGCCAGCCCTGCTCCAGTGCCTCGGACACACGTTCGCAAAAGGCACGGTCGTCCTTGCCGGTGAGCAGGCGATAGATCGGGCGGTCGTCGGGGGTCTGATGCATTGGTGCCGTTCTAACCGACGCCCGGAAAGCGCGCAAACGTTGGCAGGTGTTCCTGCCCTTCCATCCAGCCGATCCGCTCTGCCACCTGAATATGAGCCTGTGGCGGCAAGGAATCGGGATCGTCGAGGGTGACCGACTGAATATCGACGATCCCCGGCAGCATCTCAGCGTTGCGGTAGAACAGACCCGTGCCGCACCTGGGGCAGAAGCTGCGCATCGCCGCGCCAGAGCTGTTGTGCGTCGCGATCTCGCCCTGATCGACGGTCAGTTTCGTTTCGGCAAAAGCCGCCCAACTCACCATCGGTGCGCCGGCGCTCTTTCGGCAATCGTTGCAGTGACACAGTGCGACGTGCTGCGGCTCACCCACAACCGTATAGCGCACCGCGCCGCAATGGCATCCACCGGACAGAGACATCGCCGTTCTCCTTGCGACTCAGCTTTGGAACATTAAGAGAACGGCGACTGTGTTACAAGATATACTTGGACAGATCGGTATCCCGGGCCAGCCCGGCCAGCCGGTCGCGGACATAGGCTTCGTCCACCGTCACCATTTCACCCTGACGGTCCTCGGCTTCGAAGCTCAGTTCCTCGAGCAGCTTTTCCATCACCGTCTGCAAGCGGCGGGCGCCGATGTTCTCGACGCTTTCGTTGACCTGCGCGGCGATGCGGGCAACCTCGCGGATCGCGCCGGGGGTGAAGTCGACCGCAACCTTCTCGGTCCCGAGCAGCGCGCGGTACTGTTCGACCAAGTTGGCCCGCGTTTCCGAAAGGATGCGGACGAAATCGTCTTCGGACAGCGCGGACAGCTCGACCCGGATCGGCAGGCGGCCCTGCAATTCGGGCAGCATATCACTCGGCTTGGCGACGTGAAACGCGCCAGACGCGATGAACAGCACGTGATCGGTCTTCATCGGGCCGTACTTGGTGGCAACCGTGGTGCCCTCGATCAGCGGCAGCAGATCGCGCTGCACGCCTTCGCGGCTCACCGAACCACCGCGCACGTCCGACACCGCGATCTTGTCGATCTCGTCGATGAAGACGATGCCGTTGGTTTCGGCATTGGCGAGCGCGACGCGGTTGACGTCGTCCTGGTCCATGCGCTTGTCGGCCTCCTCGTCGACCAGCTTGCTCCAGGCCTCGGGCACCTTCAGCTTGCGCCGCTTGAGGTTCTGGCGGCCCATCGCCTTGTTCATCATGTCGGACAGGTTGATCATGCCGACGCCGCCGGGCATCCCGGGGATCTCGAACCCGCCGGACGGCGCGTCCTCGACCTCGATCTCGACCTCGGTATCGTCCATCGCCTTTTCGACGATCCGCTGGCGAAAGCTTTCGCGTGTCGCCTCGCTGGCGCTTTCGCCGACCAGGGCCTTGAGCAGGCGGTCCATCGCCGCCTTCTCAGCAGCCTCGCGCACCGCCTCGCGGCGGCGGTCCTTTTCAAGCCGGATCGCTTCTTCAGCCAGGTCGCGGGCGATCTGCTCGACGTCGCGGCCGACATAGCCGACCTCGGTGAACTTGGTCGCCTCGACCTTGACGAAGGGCGCGTCGGCCAGCTTTGCCAAGCGGCGGCTGATCTCGGTCTTGCCGCAGCCCGTCGGGCCGATCATCAGGATGTTCTTGGGCGTTACCTCGTCGCGCAGTTCCGCCGAGAGGCGCTGGCGCCGCCAGCGGTTGCGCAGCGCGACGGCGACGGCTTTCTTGGCATCGGCCTGGCCGATGATGTGTTCGTCCAGGGCGCGGACGATAGCTTTAGGTGTAAGGGATTCGTTCATTTTCATCCTTCTGCCCTCCCGCTCGCGAGGAGGGGAATCAGACCGTCTCGACGGTCACGCGATCATTGGTGAAGACGCAAACATCGGCCGCAACCTGCATGGCGCGGCGGGCGATCTTTTCGGGATCGTCCTCATAATCGACCAGGGCCTTGGCCGCTGACAGGGCATAGTTGCCGCCCGATCCGATCGCGGCGATGCCATGCTCGGGTTCGAGCACGTCGCCGTTGCCGGTGAGGATCAGCAGGACGTCCTTGTCCGCGACGATCATCAACGCCTCAAGGTTCCTGAGATACTTGTCAGTGCGCCAGTCCTTGGCAAGTTCGACCGCAGCGCGCATCAGTTGCCCGCGGTGCAGTTCCAGCTTCTTCTCGGTCCGTGCGAACGACTTGAAGGCGTCAGCCGTCGCCCCGGCGAACCCGGCAATCACCGAACCGTCGCCGATCCGCCGGACCTTGCGCGCGTTGGGCTTCATCACGGTATTGCCCATCGAAACCTGGCCATCGCCAGCGATGACGGTCTTGCCGCCCTTCTTTACACCAATGATTGTGGTGCCGTGCCACGGGATCATGCCGTGTGCTTCATGAGATGTGTTCATGCGCCGGATATATGTGTGATCCGGCGGGCTTCAATGCCCTGACTGGTCGAGCCTGGCTCAGCTGCCGTTGGGGCCGCCGGTATTGCTGCCCTGACCGCCACCGCCCATGCCCGTTCCCACGGTGCCGATGTTGCCGAACAGGTCTTCAAGGAAGGACCGTTCGCGGCCCAGCGTCGGGGTCTTGGCGCCATCGGGGCTGAGCCGGACGACCTTGCTGACCCCCGAACGATCAACCGTGGCGACGTTGCCCTTGGCGTCGAACGTGACGCGCATCACCATCTGGTCCTTGGTCTGCGGGCGACCGAAGGCCTTCTGCTGGGTGTTGATCGCGACGTAGTACCAGTCCTTGCGACCGAACTCGCTGACAAAGGTCGGGCGGCCCAGGGTCCGCTCGACCGACTGGGCATTGTCGATTCCCGGCTGGATCGAATCGGACAGAACCGGATCGACGATGAAGCCGCGGTGGTCCTTGATCGAGCTGCAAGCACCCAGCGCCAGCAGCGCCGTGGCGCCCAGCAGAATACGTGACC
>JAFEEP010000565.1 GCA_018241045.1 Pseudomonadota bacterium
CCCGGCGGCAATCAGCGCGTCGCGCTGCAAATCGGTAGCCTGGGAGCCGTCCGCCTTCGATACCCGCATGTAGCCTATCAGCATGTCGTACCTGTCACATATACGTTCGATTATGTGACAGTGTGAGCCAGAAAGTTCTCGCCGTCAAAAACTGTCACTTAACCCGTCATTTAGTCTAAGACCTGCAAACGGCCATTCAGGCTCGTAATGTGACAAAAACTCCGGCGGGATGCCCTCCTTGGTGAACGTGGCGCGCAAACGTTCCAGGGATTCGGGGTCGCGTCGCCCGTAGGACGCCAGTGTGAACAGCAAGCGGGCCGTCTCCGGGTTGTGTCGCGCTTCAATGATGGCCTCATCGATGGCCTGGGCTGCTCGTTGCCAGTGGTTGATGGGTTCCGGCTTCGGCACCTTCGCCGGCAGGCCGTTGGTGAAACCAGTGTGCGGCTCCGTCTGAAACAGCGCGGCCTGTTCCCCGCGCGGGATCAGCGCCTTTGACTCGATCAGCGTGATGGCGGTGGCCGCCGCCTCCAGCATCTGCCACTGCACCGCCGGGGCCAGAATCTCGTAGGGACGCCACAGACTCTGCCCGGCGCGCAGCGGATGGCCGCAGCGCTCCCAGACATGGCGGATGCTCGCCGAGCAACTGCCGCAGTGCGAGAGCGGCGTGTTCAGCTCATCAAGCAGGGTGCGCAGCAGCCGGAACCACAAGCCGGCGTGGACACGCCGACGCGGCAGCTCCACAAAACCCGTCGTCAGCGCCTGCCAGGTGCGCCGGTCCATGCAGGCGATTGCGTCATCGGCAGGGCGCGGCGCAGCATCGGCGATTTCCCACTGAAGATACCGGCCGGGCATGCCCCAGTAGGACTCCAGCCAGCAGCCATGCTGCGGGCAGCTCAGCATCAAGGGGAGCTGCCAGACGAGTAGCACAGCTTGATTCGTTGGATCGTTCAGACACTGCGGACACGCCCGGCGAATCGTCTGGCTCGGTAGCCAGGCACGCCAGCGAGTGATGGACCGCACCTTGCGGGTGCGCTTGGGCAGGAGCACCGCGCATTGGAATGTATAGGTTTCCAAGGCTGCTGGTACCGAATCGTCGAGACTGTCGAGCAGCCACGGCACCCAGCCTGCAAGACTCATGCTGCGCAACCGCTCCAGCTCGACGCCACTGCGCTGGCAGAGCGCCGTCAGCAACGACAAGGATGGTGCGGTATCCAGGTCATCAAGTTGGCTGTGACCAAGATCGTGGGCCAGCAGCTCGTGCACGTCCATCTGGTAGCAGGCGGCGACCCGGTTGAGCCATGAGGACAGGGCTTCGCCTTCCTTGGGTGCCGGATGCAGCGGCCAGCGCGGCGCGGACTTCACATCAGTTCCCGCTCGAACTGTCGCCGCCGCTCACTGGGGCCGATGTAGTCGGCCATGCTGAGCGTGCGGTGGTTGATCGCTTCCTCGCCACTCTCCACGGCGGCGACGGCCGCCGCCACCAGCAGATGTGCAAGCTCGCCGATGGTGCCTTCGCTCCGGGTGAGCAGGTAGCGGGCCATGTCCAGCGTGGCAATCGGGGATGGCCGCCGTAGCGGGAGTGACGCCGCGAAGCTGGCCAGCAGCGAGCAGCAGTCCTCATTGGCCTCCCACGGCGGCAGCAGCATCGGCTCGAAGCGGTTTTCCAACTGATCGTCCGAACGGATGGCCAGGTACGCCTCGCGCGTGCCGACCCCGACCAGGGGGATACGCAGCTCGTTGCCGAGGAAGCGCAGCAGGTTGAGGAACTCGCGCCGGTTAACGCTGTTGCCAGCCAGTACATTGTGCAGTTCGTCGATCACCAGCATGCGCACGCCGACCTTGCGCAGCAGGGCCAGCGCCAGTTGCTCCATTTCCGGCAGCCGTGGGCGCGGGCGCAGCGGCGCGCCCATCGCAGCCAGCAGCGCGACATAGAAGCGGATCACCGATGGCTCTGACGGCATCTGCACGACCAGCACCGGGATATGTTCTTGGTCAGCGTCGGTGCCGACCGGGTGCGCCCGCCGGAATTTCTCGACGATCATCGACTTGCCGTTGTTGGTGGGGCCGACCAGCAGCAGGTTTGGCATGCGTTGCTTGTTCGGCCACGCATACAGAGTTTCCAGCCGGTTCAGCGCCTCGACCGCGCGCGGGTAGCCGATCCAGCGGTCGGCGCGAATGCGCTGGATGCGCTCGTCTGCCGGCAGCCTGGCCAAACCCTGTGCCGCTGGCAGCAGGTGGGACAGGTCAATGACGGGATATTCGTCCACGGCTACCACTCCTCGATCTGATCGAACGGTTTGGCCGGCGGCAGGTTGTCTGCCTGCGGGTCAGCCATGTCCACATCCGGCGGTATGGGCTTGGCCGGTGGCTCCGACGTCTTGAGGTGCTGGCGGCGATCAGCGTCGCGCCGCGCCTTGCGCGTGGCCTTCTGGGCGGTGGTCACGATCTCGCGCATCTGCCCGATCATGCGGAACAGCGCCGACTCGTCCACCTGCTCGCGCCCGAGCTGACGCAATTTGGCCAGCGCCTGGCGTTGTTCCCAGAGGGTGACGGCCGGATGGGACAAGGTGCGGTAGTGGATCTCCAGATAGTGCTGACCTTCCGGTTCCAGTACCCAGATGCGGCTGATGTCGCGCGGATCGCGCCGGATCAGGAAGGCGGGCAAGCGCTCGCGCCGGGCAATCCACGGCTTGAGGGCGTCGGCGTAGTAGTGGATGTGGTCGATGACAAAGCCGGTGCGGGTCAGGGTGCGGCGGATCACCGGCAGGAAATCGACCAAAAACGCGGTGGGGCGGGTAACGACGGCCGGGACGCCAACGCGCTCCACGGCCTCGGCCCAGCGCGCGGCCGGCGGCTGGAGCAGGCCGTTGTGCACGGAGCCGTGATAGGTGCCTACCGCCAACGCGAGCCAGCGCTCCAGCTCGCGCAGCGTCAGGGTGGCCATCTTCTCGGAATCGTACTCGCCGCGCTGGCCGGGATTGGAGAAGGTCGTCCCCGGTAATTCGTCGTGGATCATCTGCATCGCCGTGCCGATGATCCGTTCCACGATGCCGCCGTAGTGCGGCTGGCCTGGTGGGCGATAGTCCAGCCGGATGCCATGCTGTTCGCAGCCACGGCGCAGCGCTTCGCTTTTGAACTCGGCCGCGTTGTCCAGATAGAGCAGCCTGGGCTTGCCGCTCATCGGCCAGTCCATTTCCACATTCAGCCCTTCCAGCCAGGGCCGCTTGTCGCAGGCGGCATGCGCGAGGCATAGGCCGACCGAGACGGCGGACGGCGCTTCCAGCGTGACCACCATGCCGAGTACGCAGCGCGTGAACACGTCGATGGCGAGGGTCAAATATGGGCGGCCAATCGGTTGCCGGTCGCGCTCGTCGACCACGATCAGGTCGATGACGGTGTGGTCGATCTGCACCTGTTCCAGCGGCATGGTGACTTCTGGCGGAATGCCACCCGCGCCTTGCAAGGGACGGGCAGCGTCCTGCCCGCCCCGGCTGCGGGCTATTTTCGCCGGGTGTAGTCCGGCAATCCGCTGGGCCACGGTGTTGCGCGCCGGCACCGGCAGCTTCTGGGTTTTGCACGCCTGCGCGACTTCGCGGTGGAACGCCGCCAGGCTGCGTTTCTGCTTGGTCAGGAAGCGCTTTTGCAGCAGCTCGCGGATGATGCGCTCGACCGGTTCCGGCAAGCGCCCCTTGCCTTTGCCGCCGCCGGATCGGCCGGGCGTCAGGTCTGTTACCAGGCCAGTACCCTGCCGGGCGCGACGGATCAGGACATATACCTGTCGCCGGGACAGGCCCAGCGCTTGGGCTGCCTCATCGGCGGCTTCATGCCCGACCACCTCAAGCGCTGCCAGTGGCCCGATGATTTCCGTCCGGTGCCGGGCTTGCGCCCATGCCTCGTCGGGCAGGGTGGCCACGCCTTGCGCGGCAATCGGTGGAGTGTCTGATGTCATGCCCAAACCTCGCTTTGGTGCACACGAGTATTGAGCATAGTCGAGATTGGTGCAGACGACTCCTGATATTGGGCTGTCAGGAGCCGTATGCACACCAGGCGTTACATCCAGTCAGATGGTGCGGTCGTCTTCTGAAAACGACACAAACCTCACGAGCCCGGTCTTGAGTTTCCGCGCGGAGCGGATCTCCGTTGCGGCGTTACGAAGGTAGCGCGCTCCCACCACCGCTTGTTGAAGGAAGCGCTCACCTTCTGGAGTCAGCCCTGCCCCCGCTCGCGTACGCTTGAAGAGAGAAAAGCCAAGTTGGCGCTCAAACAGCTGCACACGTCGGCTGACGGTGGATTGCGATATCGATAGGCGCTCCGCCGCTCGGCGGAAGCTGCCGGCCTCGGCGACCTGAACGGCGTACTTCAGGTATCGGAGATCAAGAGTCAGGTCGGGCATGAGACCCGTCCGATCATACCGGCGGTCTCATCGGCGAACCGCCTGCGCCCGGTGAGCGGCACCCATGCACGTCCACTTTCATCGAGCCCACCCCCGCTAGCGCCTGGGGAACGAGCACGTCCGTTGATCTCAGATGTGGAATCCGAGCTGAGCCCCTCAATGAGCATGACCATGTCCGAATCTGTCATAGATGCATGCGGCGGTCATACATTTTCACACGCTTGAAGTCTATGCGCGAAGCATATATTCTTGCGGTATGGAGCCTGAGGTCGCCAAGTACCATTTAGGTGCACTCGCGTTGGCCGTTGCAGACAGCATCGCCAGTGTCTCGGCCTCGTTTTCACCAAGCGGCCCGGGGACCGCCGTGATGGTGTTACTCAGCATGGAGCCCGGACTGCCGATCAGCGTTTTGGCTACCTCGATCGGGCTTTCTCATGCCGGGACGGTGCGATTGATCGATAGGCTCGAGCGCGAACAGTTGGTGGAACGACGAAGACAAATCACCGACAGGCGGGCGCGCTTCATTCACCTCACCAATTCGGGGAAGAAGATAACGGACGCCTTGCTCAAGGCACGGGAGCAGGTGATCTCCGAATGTATTTCGCCCCTGTCGCCCAATGACCTCGACATTCTAGGCATGCTGTCGGAGCGGCTCCTTGTGGCAAACGGCTTCGACAAAGATGGCTCGGTCAGCCTTTGCCATCTGTGCGGCTACAGCAGGATCGCGCCTTCCCGTGGTAAAGCTAAGCCGGGGCGCTCGCCACGCTGGAACGTCGCATCAGAAGGCTGACGATATGATCAGGCAGGCTTGAAATAATGGGATCGTTTGCGCTCGAACTTCTTCTATGCGTACTTGCCTTCGGGTTCGGATATGCGGCGAACCAAGGCGGAACCTGTTTAGTGGTGGCCGCTCATGAGTTACACAGAAGACAGCCGCCGAAAATGTTCGTCGGATTTCTCGCAGCGTCGGCAGCGGCAGGCCTGGTTGCGGTCCCGATAGTCTGGACGGGAACACTGGGCGCAACACTCGCACCCTCGACCAGCATCAATTTCCTCCTGCTCATCGGCGCCATCGCCTTCGGCCTCGGCGCACTCATTAATGACACATGCCTGCTCGGATCGCTGGCGCGGCGTGGGGATGGGGAGATGCGACTTCTAGCTCTACCCTTGGGATTAACGATTGGTATCTTGGCTGCCGACCATGGCAGGTTCG
>JAFEEP010000566.1 GCA_018241045.1 Pseudomonadota bacterium
AGTTCGAACCCGGTGATCCCGGCATTGTTGACCACGACGTCGCATCGCGGAAACGCGGCGGCGAGCGCGGCCCAGTCGACCTCCTCGCGCACGTCGAGCGGGTGGAAGGTGCACCCGATCTCGGCGGCGGCGCGTTCACCGCTCGCGTGGTTGATATCGGTCAGGACGACTTCGGCGCCCTCGTCTGCGAAGGCCTGGCAGATGGCGCGGCCAATGCCGCGTGCGCCGCCGGTAACGACGCACAATTTTCCCTCAAGTCGGGGCATGGGTTTTCCTTTGGAATGCAATGGGCCGCTCGCGGCCAAGGTGCCGCGCGGGTGAATCGATCCGCCGTGGCGGTGTCACTGGACCAATTGCGGAACTCCCGATCTGCTCGGGCGCAGACTAGCGCGGTCAGGCCGCGTCGCCAATCCCCAGCTCGCCGAGCTTGCGGTAGAGCGTCGAGCGGCCAATGCCGAGGCGGCGGGCCACCTCGGTCATCCGCCCCCGATAGTGGCCGATGGCGAGGCGGATCACGTCGGCCTCGATCTCCTCGAGCGGGCGCAGGTTGCCGTCGGGGGTATAGAGCATCACCCCGACCCCTTCCTGCACCGGCGATTGGGCGGCGGGATCGCTGCCGATCAGGCTCGACAGCTGCGGGAAATCATCGGCGGTCAGCGCATCGCCGTCGCAGAACACCGCCGCGCGAAACAGCACCGCCTGAAGCTGGCGGACGTTGCCCGGCCAGTCATAGGCGGCGAGCAGCGCCAGCGCGCCATCGGTGATGCCAAGCGAGCGCAGCCCCGGTTGTTCACCGATCCGGGCGAGGAAGTGGCGGGCCAGCGCGGCGATGTCTCCGGCCCGTTCGCGCAGCGGCGGCAGTTGCACCACCGCGCCCGATAGCGCGGTCAGCAGTTCGGGCAGGAAGTGGCCGCCATCGACCATGTCCTTCAAGGGCAGGTTGCTCGCCGCGACCAGCCGCACGTCGACCCGGAACGAATGGCGTGCGCCGATCGGGCGCACATCGCCGCGCTGGATCGATTCGAGCAGACGCTGCTGGACGTGGACTGGCAGCCGGTCGATCTCGTCGAGTGCCAATGTGCCGCCGTCGGCGTGCTGCAATGCGCCGATGTGACGGTCGAAGGCGCCGGGGAAGGCGCCCTTTTCGTGGCCGAACAGCGCAGACTCGACCGAATTGGCCGGAACGCCGCCGACGTTGATCAGGCGGAAGGGCAGCTTGGCGCGCGGGCTGGCAGCCTGGATCGCGCGGATCAGCATTTCCTTGCCGCTGCCGCTTTCGCCCTCGATCAGCACTGGACCGTGGCCACGCGCGGCCTTGGCCGCCACCGCCAGCGCGGTGCGAAAGGCGGGGGCGGCACCGATCATCGTGTCGAAATCGGGGTTCGACGGCATCTTTTCGGTGAGCGGCTGCAATTCGTCGCGCGGCGCCTCGCGCGTGGTCGCCATGCGCAGCGCCTGCATCAGCCGATCGGGTGCAACCGGCTTGATCAGATAGTCGGTCGCCCCGGCGCGCATCGCCTCGACCGCGAGCAGCGGCGAGGCGCTGGTGGTCAGCATCAGGATCGGCAGGGCGGGGCGGCGTGCCTTCAGTTCGGCGATCAGATCGCAAGCGTCGTCGCCGGGCACCCACTGGTCAAGGATGATCGCGTGAAGCTGCATACCCTGGCGAGTGCCGAGCGTGGCGATCGCGGTTTCCGAATCGCGGACGACCAGCGTGCGCCAGCCCTCGCGCCCGGCAAGCGCGGTGATCAGCCGGCTTTGCGCCGGTTCATCGTCGATCAGCATCAACGTCCGCTGCTCGAAATCCGCCATTGTCCTGCCGCTGGCCCCTCTGGTCTCGCTGGCGGGGATAGCGCAGTGGGGTAAAGAGGCGATTAAGGCTGCCATTTAGTCGAGTTTTTGCGATGGCAGCACTTGAGGTAGCGGGGTTGGGGCGATAGACGGGCCGCCAAGGCCGCATCGCGGCGTCGCAATCGGGGAATGGACATGGCCACTGGCAACGACATGAAGGCGCACAATTCGACCTACAGCGGTTTTCTCGGGATGCTGAAGTGGGGCGCCTTGGCCGCGGTGCTGATCACCGCGCTCGTCATCGTCCTGATCCACTGAGCGTCGCGGGCGTGCGCATCGCGGTCCTTAAGGAGCGCGCCGCGGGGGAAAGCCGGGTTGCGGCCACTCCTGAAACCGTCAAGAAATTCATCGCCTTGGGCGCAACTGTTGCGGTCGAGCCGGGGGCGGGTGAGGGCGCCTCGATCGGCGATGCGGACTATGCCGCCGCCGGGGCCGAAGTGGCGAAGGACGCGGTCAAGGGCGCGGACATCGTGCTCGGCGTACAGGGTCCCGATGCCGAGGCGCTGGCGGGGGCGAATGCCGGGGCGTGGATCGTCGCCGGGCTCGATCCCTTCGGCCAGCGTGGCCGCGTGGATGACTACGCCAAGGGGGGATTCGAGGCGCTAGCGATGGAGTTCATGCCGCGCATCACCCGCGCGCAGAGCATGGACATCCTCTCCAGCCAATCGAACCTTGCGGGTTACAAGGCGGTGATCGAGGCGGCGAGCCATTATGGCCGCGCCTTCCCGATGATGATGACCGCGGCCGGAACGGTGAGCGCAGCCAAGGCTTTCGTCATGGGCGTGGGCGTCGCTGGCTTGCAGGCGATCGCCACAGCGCGGCGGCTTGGTGCCCAGGTCAGCGCGACTGACGTGCGTTCGGCTACCAGGGAACAGATCCAGTCGCTCGGCGCCAAGCCGATCTTCGTCGAGAGCGTGGCGGGGATCGAGGGCGAGGGCGCGGGGGGCTATGCCACAGAAATGTCCGAGGAATACCAGAAGGCCCAGGCTGAACTGGTGTCCAGCCACATCGCCAAGCAGGACATCGTCATCACCACTGCGCTGATCCCCGGCCGCGCCGCGCCGCGCCTGATTTCGGATGCGCAGATCGCGACAATGAAGCCGGGCAGCGTGATTTTCGATCTTGCCGTGGCGCAGGGCGGCAATGTCGAGGGCAGCAAGCCCGACGAGGTCGTGGTTCGACACGGCGTCAAGATCATCGGTTATTCCAACACCGCGACCCACCTCGCCGCCGACGCCTCGGCGCTGTTCGCGCGCAACCTCTACAACTTCCTTTCCGCCTTCTGGGACAAGGAACAGGGCAAGCCCGTGCTGGATGAGGAGATCGGCAACGCGGTGCGACTGACCCAGGGCGGGAAGGTCGTGAACGAGAGGCTGCTGGGGGCATAGAAATGGACTTTATCTCAATCCTCTCGATCTTCGTTATGGCCTGCTTCGTGGGCTATTACGTGGTGTGGTCGGTCACCCCGGCGCTGCACACGCCGCTGATGGCGGTGACCAATGCGATTTCCTCGGTGATTATCGTCGGCGCGCTGATTGCGGCGGCGGCGGCGGGTAGCGCCTCGTCGAAGTGGCTCGGGCTGCTGGGCGTGGTGCTGGCCAGCGTCAACATCTTCGGCGGCTTTGCGGTGACCGCACGGATGCTTGCGATGTACAAGAAGAAGGATCGCGGCTGATGGAACACATCGCTACGCCTTCGTGGGCCGCGTTGGCCTACCTCGCTTCGGGTGTCCTTTTCATTCTCGCGCTGCGCGGCCTTTCCAGCCCGGCGTCGAGCCGCGCGGGCAATCGCTTCGGCATGGTCGGGATGACCATCGCTGTGCTGACGACGCTGCTGCTCAAGGCTCCGGTGCCCAACGGCGGGTTCCTGCCGCAACCGACGCCTGACGATCTTGTCACCCTGGCCCAGATCGTCGCGGCCATAGCGCTTGGCGGCGGAATTGGCTGGGTGATCGCGCGCAAGATCGCGATGACCGATATGCCGCAGCTTGTCGCAGCGTTCCATAGCCTTGTCGGCATGGCGGCGGTTCTGGTCGGCTGGGCAGCCTATCTCAACCCCGAGGCGTTCGGGATTGCCGGGGTCAGCGGTCTGATTGAACCGCAGAGTCGGGTCGAAATGGGGCTGGGCATCGCGATCGGTGCGATCACCTTCTCTGGCTCGGTGATTGCCTTCCTCAAGCTAGCCGG
>JAFEEP010000567.1 GCA_018241045.1 Pseudomonadota bacterium
ACCAGTTGCCGATCCACCCACGCCACCCCTATGTGGGAGATCTCGTATTCACGGCCTTCTCCGGCTCCCACCAGGACGCCATCAAGAAGGGATTCGCCGCCCAAAAGGCCGACCAGCCGTGGAACGTGCCCTACCTCCCGATCGACCCCGCCGACGTCGGCCGCAGCTATGACTCGGTGATCCGGGTGAACAGCCAGTCGGGCAAGGGCGGGTTCGCCTGGGTGATCGAGCAGGACCAGGGCCTGAAGCTGCCCAAGAAGATGCAGGCGCATTTCTCCGGCCACGTCCAGACCCTGGCCGACGAACTGGGCCGCGAGCTGTTTGCCGAGGATATCTGGTCCGTCTTCCAGCAGACCTACAAGCTCAACACGCCGCAACATTTCCAACTGGTCGACTATGACGAATCCAAGGCACCCGATGGAACCCGCCTGTTCGTTGGCAAGATCGAACTCGACGGCAAAGAGCAGTCGGTTTCAGGGCGCGGCAACGGCCTGATCAGCTCGGTGGTCGGGACGCTCAACGATGCTTTCGGCGTCACGCTCGAGGTCAAGGACTATGCCGAACACGCGATGACCGCCGGGTCCGATGCCCGCGCCGCCGCCTATGTGGAATGCGTCACCCCGGCTGGCAAAACGATCTGGGGTGTGGGCATTGACGAGGACATCGCCACCGCCAGCGTGCGCGCTGTGCTCAGCGCCGCCAACGCCGCTGCAGAAAGCTGACTATGCAAGGAGCCCGGTCGACCGCCGGGCTCCGCCTCATCCCTCGGGTCCGGTGTAGAAGTCGAACACGTTCACGCTGACCCAGTCGTTCACGTAGTTGAGGTAGAACAGCCCAAACAGGACCAGCGCGAGCACGGTCGCGCGCTTGGCGATGCGCTTGGGATTGAAATTGGCGGGGGCGCTTTCGGCTTGGCCCGGCACCTTCTCGATCCCCGCCTCATCGTGGGTGCGAATGCCGAAGGGCAGCACCAGAAATGCTGAAAGCACCCAGAACAGGGTGAAGATCGCGATCATCGAGGTCCATTTCATCGCAATCAATACTCCGGCAGGATTACGCGGACCTGGGGCTTCTTGCCAGACCAGCGCGACGCGGCGCGACGCGCGGCGAGCCGGGCAGCTTCGGTCACGACCTCGCGGTCGTGGCGCTGCCCGCCCTTGATCCGGGCCAGTGCCGCGGCCACGTCCTCGCGCGCTTCGTGGACGAACTCATCCAGATCCTCGTCAAGCGGCAGGCCGATCGCCTCGACGTGGGCGCGGCCTTTGCCGTCGAGCACGACGATCACCAGCCCGTTGTTGGCCAGGCGGCGGCGCATGACCTGCGCTTCGCCATCGGCGGGCGTGATGATGTCGCCATCGAGCACCAGTCGTCCGGCGCGCACTTCGCTGATCTTGCCGGGCTTGCCCGGGGCAAGGCGGACTAGGTCGCCGTTCTGCTGGATGATCGCCTTGGGAATGCCGCAGGCCCGACCCAGCCGCGCCTGTTCGCGCATATGGCGCAGCTCGCCATGGACGGGGACCAGGATCTGCGGCCGGAGCCAGCCATAGAGCGCCTCAAGCTCGGGGCGCCCAGGGTGGCCGGAGACATGGATATGGCTCTGCCGGTCAGTGACGATGGTGATGTCCCGCGCGGCAAGGCGGTTCTGGATGCGGCCAATGGCGATCTCGTTGCCGGGGATCTGGCGACTGGAGAACAGCACCACGTCACCCGCCTCCAGCCCGATCGGATGGGTATCCTCGGCGATCCGGGCCAGCGCGGCGCGCGGTTCGCCCTGCCCGCCGGTGGCGACGACGAGTACCTCGCCACGCGGCAGGCTCATCGCGGTGTCGAAATCGATCACCGGCGGCAAGTCCTTGAGGTAGCCGCTGGCCTGTCCGGCGCGGATGATCCGGTCGAGCGAACGACCAGCCACGCACAGCTGGCGGTGGGTCTTGCGCGCAACCTCGCCCAGGGTGTGCAGCCGTGCAACATTGGAAGCGAAGGTCGTTACCACCACACGCTTGCCCTGATGGCGTGCCACCTCGGCCAGCAGTCCGTCGCGCACAGCCCCTTCCGATCCCGAGGGTTCCGGGTTGAACACATTGGTCGAATCGCAGACCAGCGCCAGCACGCCCTGATCGCCGATCGCGGTGAGTTCCTCGGCCGTGGCGGGCTGGCCGATCAGCGGCTCGTCATCGAGCTTCCAGTCGCCGGTATGGAATATTCGCCCCTGCGGCGTGTCGATCAGCAGGGCGTTGCCCTCGGCGATCGAATGCGCCAGCGGGACGTAGCGCACCCCGAACGGGCCGAGTTCGAAGCGATCGAGATGGTCGATCACGTTGAGTTCGACATTGGCGGAATTGCCCGCCTCATCCAGCTTGGCCGCGATCAGGCGGGCGGTGAACGGCGTCGCATAAAGCGGGACGCCCAGTTCCTCGGCAAAATACGGCACAGCGCCGATGTGATCCTCGTGCGCGTGAGTCAGGACGATGCCGAGCAAGTCCTTCTTGCGCTCCTCGATGAACTCAAGGTCGGCGAAGACCAGATCAACCCCCGGATACTCGTTGCCGGAGAAGGTCATGCCAAGATCGACCATCAGCCACTTGCCCTGGCAACCATAGAGATTGACGTTCATGCCAATCTCGCCCGACCCGCCGAGC
Organism: Pseudomonadota bacterium; assembly: GCA_018241045.1. Lineage (GTDB taxonomy): Bacteria > Pseudomonadota > Alphaproteobacteria > Sphingomonadales > Sphingomonadaceae > Novosphingobium. Next base: position 2,640 of record JAFEEP010000567.1, read on the forward strand.
GCACAGAACAGCAGTTCGTCGTCCGGCTTCATGCCGCACTCCGCCCGGCGTAGAGCAGCGCGATCCCGCGCAGGGTCAGGTCGGGCTCGACCCGGTCGAACAATTCGGCATGGGCCTGGAACAGCGGGGCGAGCCCGCCAGTGGCGATCACCTTGGCGGGGCGGCCGATCTCGGCCTTCATCCGCGCGATCATCCCTTCGATCATCGAGACATAACCCCAGTAGATCCCGATCTGCATCTGGCTGACCGTGTCTCGCCCGACCACGCTGGCGCTGGGTGGCGGTTCGATCGCGATGCGCGGAAGCATCGCGGCGGCGTTGTAGAGCGCGTCTAGCGACAGACTGACCCCGGTGGCGATCGACCCACCGAGATAGGCGCCATCCGCCCCGATGTGATCGAAAGTGGTCGCGGTTCCGAAGCTGATGACGATCTTGTCGCCCGGCTCAAGCGCCTGGGCGGCGATGGCATTGACTGCGCGGTCCGCGCCGAGCGCACGCGGCTCGTCAACCTTGAGCGCGATGCCCCATTCGACCGGGGCACGCCCCCCGATCAGTGCTTCGGTGGCGAAATACTTGCTCGCCAGTTCCTGCAGGTTGTGCAGCGCGCGGGGCACAACCGAGGCGATCACCACCGCCGAAACGTTGCCGCGTGAATAGCCTTCCATGTGCAGCAACTGGTCTAGCCAGACCGCATATTCGTCGGCCGTGCGCTTGATGTCGGTGGCGATCCGCCAGCGCTGGACGATTTCTCCCGCCGCGTCGACCAGCGCGAATTTGACGTTGGTATTGCCGTTGTCGACCGCGAGCAGCATGGCCGGTTCCCTTGATGTCAGGCGAGGCGGGTTTCGCCCGCGTGGATCGTGCGGGTCGTGCCGTCTGGCAGCCGCAGTTGCAAGGCTCCATCGTCGCTGAGGCCCGCGAAAGTACCTTCGAGCGGAACCTCGCCCGGCTCGCCGACGCGCAGCGGCGTCCCCACGGGATGCGCCAGCGCCAACCAGCGCGAGATCACCGGGCCAAGCCCATAGGTCCGCCACCGCTCGAGCTCGGTCGCGAGGTTCCGCGCAAGATCCTGGGCAAATGTGTCGCGATCGGGCGCCGGACCAAAGGACGAGAGCGCCACGGTCGGGCGATCCGGCAGGTCCGGCGCGGCCGCCAGGTTGACCCCGATCCCCACGACGACCGAACGGCCCGAGGCTTCGAGCAGGATGCCCGACAGCTTGGCTGCGCCAATCAGCACGTCATTGGGCCACTTGAGAATCGGGCGCTGCGGCGGCGGTACGAACGGC
>JAFEEP010000568.1 GCA_018241045.1 Pseudomonadota bacterium
CCGCGCTTGCCCTCGGCATCGACCGTCTCGCCGCACAAGCGCCCCGGCATCTGGCGCACGAACTTCTCACGGCAACCGAACAAGCCAAGATAAGGTCCGCCGAATTGCAGGCCGACGCCCAGCGACTGCCCCTCGCCCACCACGATATCGGCGCCAAGATGCCCCGGCGCTTCAAGCAGGCCCAGCGCAACCGGCTCTGTCACCACCACCACCAGCAGCGCGCCCTTGGCGTGAGCGGCCTCGGCAATTGCGGGCAAATCGGGGATGCGGCCAAGTATGTCGGGGTATTGCACCACGACGCAGCTCGTCTCCTCGTCGATGCCGGCGATCAGGCCCGCCGGTCCCGGCTCGCCCAGCTTGGGCGCCTTGGTGTCGATGGCATCGCCGGTAAACCTGGCCATGGTCAGGACGGTCGCCGCATAGTGCGGGTGCAGCCCGCGCGAGAGCATGGCTTTCTTGCGCTTGGTGATCCGCCCGGCCATCGCCACGGCCTCCCAGCACGCGGTCGAGCCATCGTACATCGAGGCATTGGCCACCTCGACCCCGAACAGCCGCGCCACCTGGGTCTGGAACTCGAACAGCACCTGCAGGGTGCCCTGGGCGATTTCCGGCTGGTACGGCGTATAAGCGGTCAGAAACTCGCCGCGCTGGATCAGGTGATCGACCGAGGATGGGATGTGGTGGCGATAGGCCCCCGCCCCCAGAAAGAACGGCGCCTGTCCGGCGCTGAGGTTCTTGCCCGCCAATGCGCCCATGTGGCGTTCCACCGCCAATTCGGTGGCGCGCAGCGGCAGGCCGGTGATCGGCCCGGCCAGCCGCGCCTCGACGGGAACGTCGGCGAACAGATCATCGACCGAAGCCGCGCCGATCACGCCGAGCATTTCGCTGCGGTCGGCGGGGGTCAGGGGAAGGTAGCGCACGGTATTCTCCAGCATTCAAGGTCACCAACCCCGCTCAACACGAGCGGGGTTGGGAGAGTTGGGCTCTCACCTGTTCAAAGATCCGCGACGTAGGCCTTGTAGGCAGCCTCATCCATCAAGCCATCGAGATCGGTCGGATCGGACAGCTTGATGCGGTAGAGCCAGCCGCCGCTTTCGGCCTGCGTGTTGACCAACTCCGGCTCGCCTTCCAGCGCGGCGTTGGCCTCGGTGACTTCGCCGCCGACCGGTGCATAGACGTCCGATGCGGCCTTGACGCTGTCGACGACGCTGGCGGCGTCGCCTTGCTTTACCCACTGTCCGGCGGCGGGCAGATCGACATAGGTGATGTCGCCAAGCTGGCCTTGGGCGTAATCGGTAATGCCGACGGTGCCGACATCGCCGTCAACGTCGATCCATTCGTGGTCCTTGGTGAAATAGCGGGGCATGGTGCGGCTCCTCAGCGATGATAGCGGTGGGGGACAAAGGGCATGGATACGACGCGGGCGGGCAAACGCTTGCCCCGCACGTCGATTTCAAGGGCCGTGCCAGGCGCGGCTTGCGCCGCATCAACATAGGCCATGGCAATCGGATGATTGAGGCTGGGTGAGAAACCGCCTGAAGTCAGCACGCCAACCTTTTGATCCCCGAAATAAACTTCCGCACCTTCGCGCGCCGCCTGACGGCCTTCAAGGGCAAGGCCGACACGCCTGGTCGCTGCACCATTGGCCAGTTCGCCAAGAATACGCTCCGCTCCGGGGAAGCCGCCTTCGGTCTTGCGGCGCTTGTTGATCGCAAAGGTCAGGTCAGCGGAAACCGGCGTGGTTTCGGGCGAAAGGTCATGCCCATAGAGCGGCAGGCCAGCCTCCAGCCGCAGCGAATCACGCGCGCCAAGGCCGATCGGCTTCACTTCGGGCTGCTGGCAAATCAGGTCGGCGATCTGGACGGCGTTTTCCGCAGGGATCGAAATCTCGAACCCGTCCTCTCCGGTGTAGCCCGAGCGGCTGATCCAGGCGTCGATCCCGGCGATCTTGAACGTGCCGCCCTTCATGAAGGTCAGGTCGGTCACGGCCACGTCACCCACGGCGATCCGCGCCAGGGCATCGACCGCCTTGGGGCCTTGCAGGGCGAGCAGCGCGCTGTCCTCAAGGTGCGTCAACGTCACTTCATCAGGCAGGCTTTCACGCAGGTGAGCGATATCGTCCCACTTGGTCGCGCCGTTGACCACCAGGTAGAACCCGGTGTTCCAGCGCGTGACCATCAGGTCGTCGAGGATTCCGCCGTTCTCATCCAGCAGCAGCGAATAGCGCGGGGCGTAGCTCTTGAGCGTCGCCAGGTCGATCGGCAGCACCGCCTCGATCGCGGGTTCGACGCCCTCACCTGTCAGATAGAGCTGGCCCATGTGGCTGACGTCGAACAACCCGGCGCTTTCGCGGGTCCACAGGTGTTCGGCGACGATCCCTTCGTACTGGACCGGCATCCAGTAACCGGCGAACTCGACCATGCGGCCACCGCGTTCGCGATGCCACTGGTCGAGCGGCAGGGTCATCGTTTCGATGGGCTCGGCGCCGTCATCAAGGGGAACTACATCGGACACAGGGGCATGACTCCGCACAGCTGGAACAACAGTCTGTGCCCCCTCTGTCACGGAAACCTGAGAGCTTTCCCCTGCGATTGCAGGGTTACCCCTTCGGCGGCCCGCCCCAAGGGACGAACACTTTCCAGAGCGCCACTATCGACCCACGCGGTCCTTTGGCCTGAGAGATTCCGGGGCGGTTGCTCCTTCGGCGTCCGATGAAACGTCAGGCATGACGAATCACCGGCACTCTCCCGCGCGATCAGCGACTGGATCGGGCGATGGCGCGGCGCTGGCGGAGAGTCAATCCGGCTGTGAGGTTCCTCCCCCGACGGGGGCGGCCTATTCGCCCCGCCGTGCGGCGCGCAGGATGGCGTCGTGTTCGTAGACGAAGCGCCCCGCCGCCTTTTCCTTGCTCAGGCCGATGATCGCCTGCGCCACCGTGTCGGCCTTGACCGAGCGGAACCTGCGCAGGCCGCCGAGCATGAACAAGTCGGTCAGCGGCGCGACGATCTGGGCCAGTCGCTCGCCCAGCCGCCGTTCGCCGCGCGGGCCGCGCAGCAGGCCGGGCCGGACTATGTCGAGCCGGGGGATGCCGACCTTGCCCAGCGCCTGCTCGACCTCGCCCTTGACCCGCAAGTAGAACCCCTTCGAGGCCGTATCCGCACCGATCGAGGAAATCACGATCATCTGGCGCACATTCGCCGCCTTGGCCGCGCGGGCGACGGCAAGAACCAGGTCCTGATCGACCGCGCGGAACGCCGCTTCGTCCTTGCCCGCCTTGCGCCAGGTGGTGCCCAGCGCGCAGACCAGCACGTCGGCATTGGCGGCGGCGATGGCATCGCCCCAGTGGTCTGGCTCGGCCACCAGCACCTCCATCCGCGCACCGGGCGGAAGCGGCACCTCGCGCCGTGCGACCGCGACGATCCGCACGTCCGTCCGCCCCACGGCGGCGCGGATCAGGCTTTGCCCGATCAGGCCGGTCGCACCGACCAGCGCGATGCGGATGGGATCAGACATTGCTCAGCCCCTCGGGCGTCTTGCCATAGATCCGCGCATATTCGGAAATCGCGAAGCGGTCGGTCATCCCGGCGATATAGTCAGCGATATGACGGCTGGCCTGCGGCTCCTCGTCGGGGAGGCAACATTCCCAGCTTTCCACCATCAGTTCGGGCTGCTGGGCATAGGCTGCGAACAGCCCGGCGGTGACCGCCCGGGCACGCTCGGCTGTCTGGATCTGTTGCGGGTGGTGGTAAAGCTTGTCGTACATGAAGCGCTTCAGGGCGCGCTCCTCATCGGCGAGTGTGCCGGAGAACGCTGCCGTCGCCCGCCCAGCCCCGCGCACTTCGGCAACCGAGGCCATGCCTCGCGCCCGCGCCGCCGTCTCACCGATCACGTCGTTGACCATCAGTCCGATCTGGCTGCGTACCAGTTCGCGCAGCTTGCGGTCGCGCGGCGCATTGGGGAACCGCTGCTCGATCGCGCGCCACTGGTCGGCCACGAACGGCAGGGTCAACAATTCGTCGAGGTTGAGGAACCCGGCGCGCAGACCATCGTCGATGTCGTGGTTGTCATAGGCAATATCGTCGGCCAGCGCGGCGACCTGCGCCTCAAGCGAGGGCCAGGTTTGCAGTGCAAGGGGGAACGCGGCGTCGAGTTCCGCCAACGCCCAGTTGACCATGCCCAAGGGGCCGTTGTGCTTGGCCAGCCCCTCCAGAACTTCCCACGACAGGTTCAGTCCCTCGTGCTCGATATAGGGGCTGTCGAGCCGCATCAGCGTGCGCAGCGCATGGGCGTTGTGATCGAACCCGCCGCGCGCCTGCAAGGCGGCATCGAGCGCGTCCTCTCCGGCATGGCCGAAGGGCGGATGACCGATATCGTGCGCAAGGCACAAGGCTTCGGTCAGGTCCTCGTCCAGTCCGAGCGAGCGGGCGATCACCCGCCCGATCTGCGCAACCTCAAGACTGTGCGTCAGCCGAACGCGGTAGTGATCGCCGTCCGGCGCGATGAACACCTGGGTCTTGTGGCGCAGGCGGCGAAAGCTGATCGAATGGACGATCCGGTCACGGTCGCGCTGAAATGCGCTGCGCGGGGCGCGGGCAATCGACCCTTCGAGTGGAAACTCCCGCCCGCGGCTTTGCGCGGGATCGCTGGCATAGGGGGAAAGCTGGGTCACCCCTCGCCCATGATCCATTCGACCGCAGCCTCGGCATGGATCCGCGTGCAATCATAGATCGGCAGCACGTTGGCATCGACATCAACCACCATTTCCAGCTCGGTACAGCCCAGCGCAACGGCCTGCGCGCCATCCTGTTGCAGGTTGGTGAGGATCGTCTTCAGCTCCCGCTCGGCCTGGCGGGTCGCCTTGCCGCGCAGCACCTCGTCATAGATGATCCGGTCGAGCGTATCGACGAAGCTCATTTCCGGCGGGAGCAGTTCGATATCGCGGGCGATCAGTTTCTGGCGGTAGAAGCTTTCCAGCATGACGTTGCGGGTGCCGATCAGCCCGGCTTTCTTCACCCCGTCGCGCGCCATTCGGTCCGCGACACATTCGGCGATGTGAATCACCGGGATCGAAACGGACTTGGCCACCTCGTCATAGACCTTGTGCATCGAATTGGCGCCGATCAGCAGCGCGGTGGCGCCCGATTTTTCTAGCCGCTTGGCGCTTTCGCCCAGCACCTTGGCCGCGCGTTTCCACTCCTCGGCGGTGGAAAGCCGGGCGAGCGGCGCGAAATCGAGGCTTTCGATCACCAGCGGCGCGCTGGAGGGATAGCCGGCTCGCGCCTGGACCAGCTTGTTGATGTGATCGTAGTAGGTGCGGGTCGACAGCCATGACATGCCGCCGATCAGGCCGAATTTGCGCAAACGATTAACTCCCGGGAAATCCCTGTTTCGTGGGCTCAATTACGCAAGTGCAGCAAAAAGGTCCAGCGGCGGCTTCAGCGCATCGCCTTTATCCACGCGCGAACGATCGCCAGCCCGGCGGGGTCGACGCTGGCACGGCCCAGTTCGGGCATGGCCACTCCGCCCTCAAGGCTGGCCATACGATAGGCGAGGATCGAGTGGTCGGGATCGCCGGGGACCACGTCGAAGGTCAGATCCCCCGCGCCGCGTCCGGCGGCAA
>JAFEEP010000569.1 GCA_018241045.1 Pseudomonadota bacterium
AAATGACCAGTTGCTGGATCGGCTGCGGGCGGCCCTGCCCATCGGCCCACAGGCTTTCCTCGACCGAAACCTGGCCGCCCTCTCCGGCGCGGAATTGCCAATAGGACCCATCGGGCAGTGCAAGGCCTGCACCCTGCCCGTCCTCGGACAGGCCAACCTCGATCCCCTGGCCGAGGTGGAAGCGGATCGCGAAACCGACCTTTCCGGTCTTGCCCTTGCCTGCCTTGGGCACCAGCAGATCCTCGCCACGCAGTTCGCTGCCGTCGTCGCGCAGGATCAGGATGCGGCGATGAATCAATCCGTGGCGCGACGCATAGCCGTTGTGGCTCGCCTCGATCCGGGTCGCCCCGCCCTGGCGCTCACCGGGGATCACGCGGCGATCGACCTCGACCTCGGACACACCCGAACCGAGCTTGCCGTTGATCAGCACCGCGGTCGAATTGGCGTCGTCGAGCACCAGGGTCGAATGGGCGGCGGTGGCGCGCAGCCCCTGTTCGAGCCGCACCGGAATCAGCCCGCCCGCGCAGGCCGCCCCGCCGCAGTTGACGACGATGCGGTGCCCGGCCTGGCTGAACTCAAACGCCAGGGTCGAGGCGCAACCCGAACGGGCGTGCCTGGCCAGCGGCGGCGGCGCGGCATCGAACTGGAGGATCGACTTGCCCGCGACGACCCGCTGATAGCCCCACTGACGCACATCGCGCAGCGGCCGGGTGCGCACGCCGGATGCGGCGATCAGGGTGGAAACGTCCGAGGCATCGACCGCCCAGCCGCCCTGCCATGAACCGAGCGAGCCGTCGCCGTGCGTCAGCGCCAGTAGCGGCGGGACCAGCAGGCCCATGATCGCGTCGAGCGCCGGGGGCGGATCGCGGCGCACCGCCTGGTAGCAGGCGCGCAGCCGCACCAACAGGGCCACCGCCTCGATCTGCATCAAGGGGCTGCGCGACAGCACCCCGCCATCGTCGCCGACCAGTTCGCCCAGCGCCTTGATCAGGCCCGCTTCACCGAACAGACGGCGCGGCTTGCCATCGGGCAGCAGCAGTCCGGCGGCCACGATCCCGCACCAACCCGCAACCTCGGCCAGGAGATCCTCCGCCCGGCCGACGTTCTTGTCGAGCCAGCGCGCAGTATCGCTCATCTGTGCAAAGACCCGTCCGCGCAGCGCGGTATCGCCGCCAGAGAGGATCAGCGGGGCGTGGACCAGCCAGTTGAGCAGCCGCGTGCCCGCATTGCCGACAATCCATGCCGGGCCCTTGCCCGGCCGGGCCGGAGCGCTGGGATTGGCATTGAGCCAGGCTGCCAGCACCCGCTCTGCCACCGGGGCACCCTGTTCGCGCGGTCCGCAGGCCTCGATATCGGCAAGCCAGGCGAAGGAATGAACCACCCGCTCGAGCGGTGGAGCCATCCGCGCAGCTCCGGCGAAATCGACCTGGGCGATCGGCGCCTTGACCCCGTGAACCAGGAAATGCCCGGCGCGCAGCGCGGTTCCGGCCATGCGCGAACCCGGCAGTGGGCTGCGCACAGTGGCGAGGAGGCGCGGTTTGGCGGCTTTGCCGAAACGGCCCGACAGCGTCGAGCCGGGAATTCCGAGGCGATAGGCGAGGCGCAACAACCGCTCCCCCGCGCCGACCGCGGGCGGGGCGAAATCGGCAAGGGCCAGCGCCCGGCCCGGCTCGATCACCTCGCCCGGCGCCGGGGCGCGAAGCTCGTCAGCGGGGGGCACATCAGCCTCGCTCAAGACGCTGACCTCGGCATCGCCGCTCAACGGGATCGCCCGGTCGACACCCTCGTCCCCGGCCACGCTGTCCCGGCTGGTTCCGGCGGCATCGCGGGTGGACAGGGCATCGGCCATGGCTCACCCCAGACCCTTGAGTGCGGCGATATTGGCGGCGTACATCTCTGGCCCGCCGCGGAAGGTCGCGGTTCCGGCCACCAGCACGTCGGCCCCGGCATCGACGCAATATCGCGCCGTCTCGCGATCTACCCCGCCATCGACCTCAAGCCGGATGTCGCGCCCCGACTTGTCGATTGCCTTCCTGACCGCCTCGATCTTGCGCAACTGGCTGGTGATGAAGCTCTGCCCGCCGAACCCGGGGTTGACGCTCATCACCAGGACCAGGTCGATCTCCTCATAGAGGTAATCGAGCACCTTGGCCGGAGTTGCCGGGTTAAGCGAAATCCCAGCCTTCTTGCCGTGCGCCTTGATCGCCTGGACCGTGCGGTGCGCGTGCGGCCCGGCTTCGGGATGGAACGTGATGATATCGGCCCCCGCCTCGGCAAAGGCATCGATGAAGGGGTCGACCGGGCTGATCATCAGGTGGACGTCAAGCGGCTTGGCGGTGTGCGGGCGCAGCGCCTTCACCACCATCGGCCCGATCGTGATGTTCGGGACAAAGTGCCCGTCCATCACATCGACGTGAATCCAGTCAGCCCCGGCGGCGTCGATGGCGCGCACTTCATCGCCCAACCGGGCGAAGTCGGCGGAAAGGATCGAGGGTGAAATCAGCGGCGCGGGCATGGGGGTTAACGCGGCTCCTTAAAGGGCGCTTAGCCACCACATCTGGGGGGGACAAGCGCGAAAATGCCTGTTTTCCACACACTATGTCCGCATCGGCGACAAGCCGAGCGACAGTTGCGGGCGATTGACGCTTCCCCCGCCGCACGGCACAGCGCCAGCGCCATGGCCGCGCCGCGCACCCCCGCCCAGACCATCGCGCTGCTGAAGCGCGAAACGCGCCTTCGCGAGGGCCGGGTTCCGCCCACGATAGGCGACTATCCGCTGCGCCGCGATTCGCACGTTTTCGGCGGGGGCCAGTTCGGCCTGCGCACCGACAGCGGCTATGCCTTCCACTATGTCCCCGGCGAGGGCGTGACGATCGAGCGCGCCGTCCACGCCGATCCCGCCGAGCAGGAATTGTGGCTCAACGGCAGTGTCTATGCGGCGATCGCCTGCCTCAACGGCCTCTATCCGCTCCACGCCTCGGCCGTGGCGCATGACGGCCGGGTCCATGCCTTCACCGGGCCGAGCGGCGCGGGCAAGTCCACCCTCGTCGCCGGGCTGGGACAGCGCGGCTTGCCGCTGTTCTGCGACGATACCATGCTGCTTGACCTGTCGGACCCCGACCACGTGATCGCCTTGCCGGGGCACAAACGCCTCAAGCTGACCGACGCCGCGCTGGCACTGACCGGAGCAAAGCCTCAGGCGCCGGTTGGCGCGGGTGTTGACAAGAGCTATGCCCTGCCGCCCGGCGGGGCGATCGGCGAACCGCTGCCGCTGGCCCAACTGGTATTCCTCGAGACAATAGCGGCGGCACGGTTCGAGCCGCTGCGCGGGGCTGAGCGGTTCGCCCGGCTGGGTGACGATCACTACACTCAGGATTTCTACGCCATCGCCCGACGACCCACTCAGGCGGACCTGTTCGCGCTGCGCGCGCGGCTCGCCCGGCAGGTCGCCATGGCCCGACTGGCCCGACCGATCAGCGCCGAAGGGTTTGCAATTTCGCTGGATCTCGCGGAAAGCGCGGTGCGCAGTTTCGGCGGGGAGAATGCAGTTTGAGCAGATTGCTGACCAAAGCGACCGACCGGTTCAGCGAAACCGCGATCGACGACGAGGTGGTGGTGATGAGCCTGGGCAGCGGGGACTTCTTCTCGCTGACCGACACCGCGCGGACTATCTGGCAACAGATCGACGGGACCCGCGATCGCGACGCGCTGGTCGCTGCGCTGGCTACGCAATTCGGCTGTGATGAGGCCGACATCGCCGGCGACGTCGACGCCTTCCTTGGCCAGCTCGATCAGGCGGGACTGCTTGTCCCCGGCTGAGGTCTGGCACGCCCGGCTGCTCACGCTGCGGGCAATGGCGCTGCTGGTCTTTGCCCGCATTGTCGTGGCGCTTGTCCCGTTCCGCCTGTGGCGCGGACGGATCGGCGGAACCGCCGGATCGCGCCCCGATCCACGCCGCGCCCGCCGTTTGGCCGCACAGGTCGAGCGCGGGGCCTGGCGCCTGCCGATCGCTACCAAATGCCTGCCGCGCGCGATCGCCCTTAGCCTCATGCTGCGACGCGGCGCCATCAGTCACCGCCTGGTCCTGGCTGCGCGACCCGCTCAAGCGCGCGGTCGCGAGGACGACCTTCATGCCTGGATCGAATGTGAGGACGAGGTCGTGCTGGGCAACCTGCCCGGCCCCTGGCTGGAGATTTGCGCTCTGGGTGCGCCGCCGCCGCTAGATAATGGTTGCTAAAACCCTGCGATCCGGGCCATAAATGGGAAAATTGCAGCATGAGCCGTTCCCTCGGTGCAGTAGCTGTCGCACTACGGAGTTGCGCAAGATGAAGAATGTCGCCCCGCGCTGGACCAAGCCCGAACTCGTTCGCCTCGGCAAGATCGCCGATGTTGCAGGGTCGGCCCTGGTGAACAACAACGGGGCCAGCGCGAACCCAAAATCCTGATCCTTTCCGCCGAAAGCGGCGGTAGCGGTGATTTGATTGCTGGCCTTTCTGATTGGTGATCGTGTCGATCAAGATGGGATCGCACAGCGGGTAGGGGCTTCGCTTGGCCTTTTTGCGGGGTTCCGTGTTCCGTGCCGCCGCGATTCCGGTCGGATGGCCTGGCAACTCGCACGGGTCGGCGATCTGCCGCCGCGCTCCATCCGGTCGCGGCAGGTCGACCGATCGGTGGTCGAGCCGACCCTGCTGGATGACGGCACGCTCGTTCAGATCCACGGCTGGATCGACAATTGCGCAGAGCTGGCAGCAGAGCTTGGTTGTCGACCGGACGACCCCGGGCGGATCTACGCAAGCGCGGTACAGGCCTGGGGCGATGCGGCCGACGCCCGGATATATGGTGCATATTGTGCGATCGTCCATTCGCCAGCCGTGCAGGCGCTGCGGCTAGCCCGCTCGCCGCTCATCGCGCCCCCGCTCTACTACATGCACGACGCTGGAGGCATCGGGGTCGGGTCGGTTCCGCGCGTGCTCGAGGCGATGGGCTTGCCGCGCGAGATCAACCGCAAACGGCTGGTCGACAGCCTCTATTTCAACCTGACCGACGATGAAAGCTACCTTCGCGGCTGCTACAAGGTGCCCTATGGCACGGTTGTCCATGTTTCCCCAGCCAGTCGCCACTCGCACCGGTTCTACGACCCGCTGGCAATAGCCAAGCAACCCAAAGCGCAGCCGCAAGATTATATCGCCGAAGCCGACCGGCTGCTGACGCAGGCCTGCCAACGCTATCGCGATAGCGCCAGCAATCCCGGCGTCCTGCTGTCCGGGGGATTGGACAGTTCGAACGTGGCCGCCCGACTGTTGCGGGGCATGGCGCCGGATCGTCCCCTGCACAGCTTCACCTACGTACCGCTCGAAGGGCACGGCCAACCCGACATTCCCGGCGGACTGGTCGACGAGGGACCGGCAGTGCGCGACTTCGCCCGATTGCACCGGCAAATCATTCCGCATTTCGTCGACAACCGCGAATACGAGTTCGACCACAGGCTTGAAGAAATGTTCGCCGCGATGGGAACGGGAACGGTCAACCTCGCGGCCTTCTTTCGCTATCACGGCATCTTCACTGCCGCGCGCGAGGTCGGGTGCGACATGGTGTTGAGCGCGGACTTCGGCAATTTCACTTTCAGCGCTTCGGGCAACTGGGGTTATGCCGAATACCTGCGCACCGGACGGCTCCACCAACTATGGCAGGCATTGCGAGGCGAGCGCCTGCGGCCAGGCTCGCTTGCCTGGCGGTTTGCCGCCCTGGCCGTCGTCCCGATGCTGCCCGATCCGTTGTGGCGCCTGATGATGCGCCTGCGCGGACGCCGGTCTGAGGCCGACAATCGTTTCATCAGCGCCCTGACTGCAGGAGCGCTTGCCGAGTTCGATGTCGAGGATCGCGCCCGCAGCGCCGGTACACAATATGCCCGACCGCTCCATGGCTGGCGCGAAGGCCTGATCCGCGACAATTTCGAGCGCGGCGACGTCGAGGGATCGGACATGATCCAGGGCTGGGAGCAGCTTTACGAAATATCGATGCGAGATCCCTCGACCTACCGGCCGCTGGTCGATTTCTGCCTTGGCTTGCCCACCGATATGTTCCTGCGCAATGGCCAGACCCGCTGGCTTGCACGCGAGCTGGGCAGGGGCCTTATGCCCGAAGCACAGCGGACCATGCCTGGCCACGGCCAGCACAATTCGGACTGGCACCTGCGCCTGACCCCACGCCGCGACGATATGCGCCGCGAGGTCGAGGCGATTGGCCGCGATCCCCTACTCGCCGGCATAATCGACACCGACCTGTTGCTCGAAAATATCGACAACTGGCCCGCAGCGCAGTCAATCGACGACGATGTCTATTTTCCTCATGCATTCCGCCTGCCGCGCGCGATCGCGATGGGCCGTTATGTCCGCTTCATGACCGGCAACAATGGCTGAGCCCACCCCCTCACCGCTGGCCGTCCTGTTCCTGGGTAATCGCGCTCGCCCCGCCGCGCGACTGCTGGCGCTGATGATAGTCACGGCCCTGACCGAGGGGATCGGGCTGATCCTGCTGGTGCCGCTGGTCGCCTCGCTCGACGGGTCGGCGCTGCCCGGCGCGCTCGGCGGCCTGCGCGCGCTCCTGCCGCACTCGCTCGCGGCCCTGCTCGCCCTGTTCGTCGTGCTGATCGCGCTGCGCGCCGGGCTGGTCCTCGCCCGCCGGATCGCCGCCGAGCGGTTCCAGTTCGATACCGTGGATCTCCTGCGCGCACGGCTGTGGAGCGCCCTGCTGCATTGCGAATGGCGCGAACTGGTGAGGTTGCGGCGCAGCGAGAGCGCGGCGACGCTGATCACTGACATCGACCGTGTCGGTTCGGGGCTGTCACAGTTTCTGGCGCTGGTCAGCATGGTCGTGACTTTGGCCGGAACCGGGTTGGCCGCGCTGGTGGTCTCGCCGATCCTGGCCGTAACTATCGGTCTTGCCGGGGTGCTGGTGCTCGCCGCCTACGCCGGGATGCGGCGGCGCGCGGCGCGACTCGGCCAGACCTGGACCGAGGCCAATGCCGCGGTCCATGCCGGTTTTGACCAGGGCCTGGCCTCGCTGCGCGTACTCAAGAGCCTCGGGCGCGAGGATCTCGCCAAGGTCGAGGCCGGACGCAGCATCGACCGGCTGCGCGGCGCACAACTGGCCTTCGTTGCCGATCACGGTCGCGGCCAGGCTGCGCTGCAGATCGGCGGGGCCGTTGCCATGGCCGCGCTGGTCTGGTTCGCGGCCGCGCCGCTCGCGCTCGGCGCCAGCCAGATCCTGCCGATGGCCGCGGTGCTGGCCCGCGCCGTGCCACTGCTCGGCCTGGTCCAGGACACCTGGGTCAACTGGTCGCACAACCGTCCCGCGCTTGACGCCACGCTGGCGCTGATCGCCCGTGCCGAGGCTTCGCGCGAGGCCATGCCGAGCGGAGTGGCCCCGCCAGAGTTGCACACCGCGATCCGGGTCGAGGATGCCAGCCTGCTATATGCGGGCGAGGATCGGCCCGCGCTCGATAGGGTTAACGCGACGATCCCGGCGCGCGGGGTGACCGCGATCGTCGGCCCGTCCGGCGCGGGCAAGAGCACCCTGGCCGACCTGATAGACGGGCTGCTTGCCCCGGATGGCGGGCGGGTGTGGATCGACGATGTCGTGCTTGAGGGCCCGTTGCGGATCGCATGGCGCAACCGCGTCGCCTATGTCCAGCAAGACCCGGTCATGCTCGCCGCCAGCCTGCGCGACAACCTGCGCTGGGCCGCGCCCGAGGCCGACGACACGCGGTTGACAGCGGTTCTCGCCGAAGCCGCGGCGGACTTCGCCCTGGCCTTGCCCCAGGGACTCGACACCATGCTGGGCGACGGTGGGCGGACGCTGTCGGGAGGCGAGCGTCAGCGACTGATGCTGGCCCGCGCCCTGCTGCGCGATCCGGCGCTGCTGATCCTCGACGAGGCGACCAGCGCACTCGATGCCGAAAGCGAGGCTCGCATTGCTCAGGCCGTAGCCCGATTGGGACAGCGCATGGCCGTGGTGGTGATCGGCCATCGTGGTGCACTGCTTGCACTTGCCGATCGGACAATTAGTCTGGACCGGGGAAGAATCGCCGCCGACGATGGCCAGACTGGGGCGCTCTGAGATGAAGGCTGCTGCAAGGCGGGTTACGAAGTACTGGATCGCGGTATTGATTGCGGGGCTTGCCTCGGCGTTGTGCGCCAGCGGAGCCCAGGCCCAGCCAGCCAGGCCGCCCGAAGGTTGCGTCGGCACTGCCAGCGATACCTGGCTGTTCGTCTCGGTCGAGAACGTGCGCTCCGGCAACGGGTTGATTGCCTTCACGCTCTACGCTGATGACCGTTCGCGTTTTCTGGTCAAGCGTGGCTCGCTGGCGGTGATGCGGGTTCCAGCACAGCAGGGCACCACCCGCGCCTGCATTTTCCTGCCCAAGCCGGGAACCTATGCCGTGGCCGTCTATCATGACGAGAACGGCGACCAGGGGTTTGACCGCAGCGGGCTGGGCTTCCCGGTTGAAGGCTTCGGCTTCACCAACAACTCTGCGACGCTGGCCGGCCTACCCAGCTTCAATTCGGTGCGGCTCAGCGTACCGCGCACCGGACTGCTGACCCGGATTCGCCTCAAATATCCCTGATCGCCGCGTAGATCCCGGCCAGTTCGCGCGGGGCCTGCTCCTCGGCAAGGGCGTGGGCGCGCGGATCGTCGACGTCGAGCCACCAGGCCCCCGCGATTTCCATCGTCGCCGCACGGCCCGCATCGGCCAGCGCCTGCATCCCGTCTGACAGGCTACCGGCCTTGCCCGCCGCGATCGCCGCGCCGATCGCCTCTGCGAGTTCGGGCGTTGCCAGGAAAGCCCCACAGTCGACAGCGTCGAAAGCCGGGATCGTCTTGCCGATCGCGCGGATGAACCCGCTTTCGCCGGTTTGAACCCACGTGGCATCGTCGGGATCGACCAGCGGATTGTCGATCCGGCGGTCGATCGCCAGCGTCACCCCGCGATCGGCACCACCCTGGCGCGCCAGCCGCGGCAGGATGCCGTCCGCAAAGATGTGGTCAGCCATCATCAGCAGATAGTCCCCAGAGATGCGGGCCGCCCCGGCCATCACCGACCAGCCGTTGGGCTTAGACCAGTCGTCGACCCGCGCAGGCTCGACCGGCACGCCGCAGCGCGCAGCGATCGCGGGCAGCGCGGCTTCGAGACGGTCCGCCTCGTGCCCCGTCGCCACGACCACCCGCGCCGCGCCCGCGGCCCTGGCCTGGCGCACCCCCAGTTCGAGCAGCGGCACCCCGGAGATCGGGGTCAGCGGCTTCGAATCCGACAGGTCACGCAGACGGCTGCCAAACCCGGCGGCGATGATCAGAGCGTCCATCGAGGCTTCCTCAAAAGGAAACGGCGCCGGTTGCCCGGCGCCGTCTCGGATTCGCTTGGCGAAGCTTACTCGGCCGCGAGCGGGGTTTCGGCGACGTATTCCTCTACCATCTGGGCGGCGAGATCGTCGACGAACTGCTGCGGCGGATGCTTGCAGAAATAGGCCGAGGGACCGATCAGCGCCCCGCCCTCGCCGCGCTCCAGCGCGACCTTGCAGCAGCGGATCGCGTCCATCACGCAGGCTGCCGAATTGGGGCTGTCTTCAACCGAGAGGCGCAGCTCCAGGTTCATCGGGACATTGCCCCACTGCTGGCCTTCGAGGCGCAGGAAGCACAGCTTGTTGTCCTTCTGCCAAGGAACGTAGTCCGACGGGCCGACGTGAATGTTCTCATCCTCGAGCCGCTGGGCGAGCATCGCCTGGACGGCCTCGGTCTTCGATTCCTTCTTGGAGCCGAGACGCTGACGGTCGAGCATGTTCATGAAGTCGGTATTGCCGCCGGTGTTGAGCTGGTAGGTCCGCTCAACCGTCACGCCGCGCGCGGCGAACAGGCTGGAGAGGACGCGGTGGACGATGGTCGCGCCGATCTGGGCCTTGATGTCGTCGCCAACGATCGGAATGCCTGCATCGCGGAAGCGCGCTTCCCATTCGGGGCGGCTGGCGATGAACACCGGCATACAGTTGACCACGGCGACCCGCGCTTCGAGGGCACATTCCATGTAGAACTCGGTGGCGTCCTGCGAACCGACGGGCAGGAAGTTGAGCAACACCTCAGCGCCCGAATCCTTGAGCGCGGCGACGATCGTGTCCTTGGTCGCCTGAGCGGCGTCGGCAACGATGAAGCCCTTTTCGCCCACGGTGGTCATGTGCGGCGCCACGCCGTCGAGCACCTTGCCCATCATCACCTTGGCCCCGGTCTGCGGAACTTGCGGCATGAACACCGCGGTGTTGTTGGGCGCGGAGAAGATCG
>JAFEEP010000056.1 GCA_018241045.1 Pseudomonadota bacterium
AAGTCGTCGTCGCCTGGGACGCGGCTCCATGAGGTCGCCCGAATCCTGATAGCGTGGGGGCATGGCCCTCGACCCGCGCCTCTTGGAGATCCTCTGCTGCCCCGATTGCCGGGGCGATCTGGAACCGCGCGCGTCGGATCTCAAGTGCAAGAGCTGCGGCCTCGTCTACCCCATGGAGGACGGCATTCCGGTGCTGCTGGTGGACCGCGCGAGGAAGGAGGCCTGATGCGCCTGGAGAAGGCCCGCGCGTCGGAACTGCTGGAGAAGCTCAAGGGCGCGCCGGTGCTCGTCTTCGGCGACCTCATGCTGGATGAATACCTCTTCGGCGAGGTGAACCGCATCTCGCCCGAGGCGCCCGTGCCCATCGTGCGCGTGCTGCGTGAGAACGCCGTGCTCGGCGGCGCGGCCAATGTGGCGGCGAACCTCAAGGCGCTGGGCGCGGAACCCATCCTCGTCGGCACGCTGCGCCAGGACGCGGCGGGCGAGCGCGTGACGCAATTGCTCGCGCGCCTCGGCATCCGGCGCGATGGCCTCGTGGTGGACCCGGAGCGGCCCACCATCATCAAGACCCGCGTCATCGGCCAGCAGCAGCAGATGCTCCGCATTGACCGCGAAGAGCCGGGCGCGCTTGGCGGCGGCGCCATCAGCGACCTTTGCGCGCGGCTGGATGCCTTGATCCACGAGGCCAAGGCCGTTGTCGTGTCGGACTACGCGAAGGGCGTCGTCGGGCCGGAGGTGATGACGGAACTGCGCGCGCGCTGCAAGGCGAAGAACCTGCCTTGGATCGTGGACCCCAAGCCCGCCCACAAGGCGCTCTACGAAGGCGCGACGCTCATGACGCCGAACCGCAAGGAACTGGAGGCGCTATCCGGCATGGCCGCGGGCAGCGACGCCGAAGTGGCCGCCGCGGGCGCGCGCCTGCGCGAGGCGCTCAGCCTCAAGGGCCTGCTCGTCACGCGCAGCGAGAAGGGCATGGCCTTGATCGCGCCGGAAGAGGGCCATCGCGACCCCTGGATGATCCCGACCGAGGCCCGCGAAGTGTTCGATGTGAGCGGCGCGGGCGACACCGTCGTCGCCGCCTTCGCGGCCTCCGTCGCCAGCGGCGCGGATTGGCGCGAAGCCGCCATGCTCGCCAACGCCGCCGCCGGCGTCGTCGTCGCCAAGGTGGGCACCGCCACCGTCACGCCGGAGGAAGTGCTCGCCCACTATCACGCGCAAGAAGTGGTCTGAGGGGGCTTTCGGCCTTTGGCTCTTGGCTCTCGCTGGGCCTGGCATTCGAGCATCGAGCCTTGCATGGGTGATCGAGTGGATCGGCACCGGCAAAAGCCCAAAGCCAAAGGCCGAAAGCCCAGGATCAGTCGCGCAGTTCCATGCTCAACAGGAAGGTCGCGCCCTTGGGCAGCCGCTCCTTCACTTGGGTGAAGTTGAGGTCGAACTCTTCGGTTCCGCCGGGGGCGACGGTGCCCACCTTGGTGCCGCCGGACGCGACGCCCAGCAACTTGCCATCGGCGTCCAGCACGGCGACGGCGAAGCCGGGCGTGCGCGGGCGGGTGCTCGTGTTGGTGACGGTCAGATGGGCGCGGGTGCCGAATTCGGCGTCCTTGAGCCAGCTGTAGCGGGACTTGCGGACATTGAAATAGATCTCCGACACCTTGAGGCCATCCGCTTCCAGGTTCATGGGAATGGTGGTGTCCCAGTAGAACTTGAAGCTGCCGCTGGCGAAGCTGAGGGGCGCGGAGGCGGGCGCGGGCGTCCCCAACGCGGCCTGGTCCGCGGGCGGGAGCAGCTTGGGCGGCGTGTGCTCATGGTGTGGCGCGGCCGGAGTCGGGGCTTGCGTCTGCGCTTGATCCGCGGGCGCGGTGGGCGGCGGCGGCGGGGGAGGTTTCAGCTCCTGCACCGGCGCTTGAGCGGATTGGGCCGCGAGCGCGGCGCTGAAGAGGAGGGCGATCCACGAACGGTTCAACGCGAGTGCTCCTTGAAGCGGTTCAATCCTTCTTGCCGAACATGCCGCCGAAGAGGCCTTTCTTCGCGCCGGTGTCGCCGATGCCGGAGGCCGGGGGCATGGGCAGATCGCCGCCCATGCGGGCGCGGCGCAGCCGCTCGAAGACGGGCCGCAGGGCGGGAACCTTCACCGCGTCCATCCAGGTTTCGCTGGCGCCGCGGGCCACCTGGTGGTCCTCCAGCACGCGGCCTTCCTCGATCCACTTGGCGAGGGTGGTGAGGTCGAGGCCGCCGTAGACCTGATCGCCGATGCGCAGGCGCAGGGCGCTCGGATCCGCCGCGTCCATCACGGACGCAAGCGGAGCGGGCGGCGGAGGCAGGACCATGGTCACTTCCTCCTGGGTGATTTCGGGTGGCTCCGGCGCCTTGGAAGTGACGCTGCCCGCCGCGGCGGCGACCTCGGCGGCGGTGAGCCGCACGGTGGCGCTGGCGTGGGGCAGATCCGTCTCCTGCATCGGGGCTTCGGGAACCGCCAGGAGGTCGGCGGGCACTTCCGGGACCGGCGCGATGAAGGGCTTGGTGGACAGGGCGCTGGCGGGGACGCCACCCAGCGTGTCCTCCAAGGCCCGCATGCCCGCTTCGGTGTCCAGGTCGCGGCCGCCGCTCAGGGCGCCGCGCAGAGCCTCGGTCGGAGAGGGCGCGAGGGGCGCGTCGCCGAAGAGCCGCGCGATGGCGTCCTTGGCGGAGGCGTAGGTGCCGCCGGCCTCGGGCTCAAGCGCGGCTTCCGTTGGGGCGGGCATCGGAGACGGCGGTTCGGGCACGGGAACGGCCGCGGCCGCCATGGCGGGGATCGGCGCCGTCTCGTTGGGCGAAGGGGCGGCGTGCGTTTCGAAGTCCGGCTCGGGGATCTCCAGATCGCTGAGGCCCAGATCCTGGGCTTCCAGATCCGCCGTCGCGTCATGGGCCGTCTCATCGTGCGGGGGCGCGTCGTGATGGGCGGCCTCCGGCGCCTGCTCCATCGCGGCGGCGAGCGTTTCGAGGGGCACATTGGAGGTGGAGACGGGCTCAAGCTCGGCGAGCATCCGTTTCACTTCGGCATCAATGTGGAAGATGTCGCCACACCGGAAACACTGGGCGCGGCGCAGGCCGGTGCGCACGCGGGTCGGCCGCAGCCCGTAGCGGGTCTGGCAACTGGGGCACTGGATGGCTTCGACCATGCGTGGCTCCTGGGG
>JAFEEP010000570.1 GCA_018241045.1 Pseudomonadota bacterium
AACTACGCGATGTCGAACTTCGTGTATGATTTCGCGCAACTGGTCCAGACGCTCGGCTACGATCAGGTCTCGATCGTCGGACACTCGCTGGGCGGGGCGGTCACCTCGCGCTTTGTGGGGCTCTACCCCGAGAAGGTGCGCAAATACGTCAACATCGAGGGGCTTGGCTTCACGCCACGGTCTGTCGCCGACCGCAAGTCGCACACCTACGCCGAACGCATGCGCGAGTGGATCGCGGCGCGGCGCAAGGGCGCGGGCGTGGTGCCGCGCCGCTATCCGACGCTTGAGGCGGCCTATGCCCGGATGAAGGAAGCCAATTCCTTCCTGTCCGACGAACAGGCGCGCCACCTCACCGTCCACGCCGCCAACCGCAACGAGGACGGAACCTGGAGCTGGAAGTACGATCCCGCGTTCGGCCGCTTCGCGCCGGACGAAGCCACGCCCGATCAGGTGCACGAGCTGTGGGAAGCGATCACCTGCCCGGTCCTGCTGCTCTGGGGCGCGGAAAGCTTCTTCTCCTCGCCCGATGAGGATGGCCGGATCGCCGCCTTCGCCAATGCGCGACTGGAGGTCTACCAACAGGCCGGGCACTGGCTCCACCACGACCAGTTCGACCGGTTCATGGCCGATGTGACCGGATTCCTGACGGACTGAGCAGGCGCGCCTTAAATTTGCGGCGCCAATGCCGCTCTTGGGTTCGACAGCGGTGAGGACGGAACGTCCCGCCGATTGCCACCGGGAGCAGACACATGGCCGTTATCAACACCAATATCTCTGCCTTGCGCGCGTCGAACGCGTCCATCGCAGCCAGCAAGATGCTCGGCACGGCGATGGAGCGCCTGTCGACCGGCAAGCGGATCAACAGCGCCAAGGACGATGCGGCGGGCCTTGCCATCGCCACCTCGATGACCTCGCAGATCAGGGGCATGGGCCAGGGCATCCGCAATGCCAATGACGGGATCAGCCTTGCCCAGACCGCGGAAGGCGCGCTGTCGGAAGTCTCGAACATGCTCCAGCGGATCCGCGAGCTCGCGGTCCAGGGCGCCTCGGGCACGTTCCAGGCCAGCGACCGCGCTGCCATGCAGTCGGAAGTGACCAACCTCACGCAGCAGATCGGCGACGTGCTGACCAACACCACCTTCAACGGGATCACCCTGTTCAGCACCACGGCCGGCACCGATGTCACCATCGACATCCAGACCGGGTCAGAGAGCGGACAGGTCGTCACGCTCACCTCGACCGCGATCGACGGGACCAACATCGCCGCCGCCGCGCTTGACGTGACGACGACCGCCCTCGCCTCGACCACGATGGACAACGTCGATCTGGCCCTCGCCGATGTGAACGCCGCACGCGCCTCGCTGGGCGGCGGCCAGAACCGGTTGGAATCGGCGGTCAACAACATGACCAGCAACATCGCCAACCTGTCCGATGCGCGTTCGCGGATCGAGGATGCCGACTATTCGGTCGAAACCACCAACATGGCCAAGGCGCAGATCCTCAGCCAGGCCTCCACTGCGATGATTGCCCAGGCCAACCAGGCCCAGCAGAACGTGTTGTCTCTGCTCAAGTAAGGGCCCGCCCCCGCTTCGGCTTCGGCGCGGCCCTTCCAGGAGCGCCGGGCTGCTTCCCCCCGCGGTTCACCGCGCGGCCCGTCCCCGCGTTTCAGCGCAGGGGCGGGCATCGGGCCATGCAGGCGCCGCTGCGCCAGCGGGCCGGGTCGGGGCGGGCCAGCCCCGCTCCGGTCCGCTTCTCAGTGCAGGTCGGGCGCGCCGCGCCGCGCCTGGGTCCCCTTGAGCCGGGTCATCTCGATGCGCGGCAGCACCCAGATCGCGGCCCCGCTCACCAGCATCGCCGTCGCCGCCAGCAGGAAGGTGTCGAGCATGGCGAGAGTCGTGGCCTGACGCTCGACGAGCGCGCTGAGATAGCTGGGAATCACCGCGCCCGAAATCCCGGCCGTGCCCAGCGTGGCCGCAGCCTGCTGCGGATCGATCTGCTCGGCCATGGCCACGCGCGCGGTCACCGCCGAGTTGTTCCAGGTGCTCAGCACCAGCGCAGTCGAGATCGCAACCGACATGGTGCGCAGGAAATTGTTGAGCCCGGCGCCCGAGGCCGTGTCTTCAACCGTCATGGTGCTCATCGCCATCTGGGTCAGCGGCATCATCAGGAACGGCATGCCGATGCCCTGAAACGAGAAGATCAGGGCCAGGTGGAAGAAATCGATGTCGGTGCTCCAGAAGGAGCGCAGGTAAAAGCTGAACGCCGACAGCAGGCAACCGATGGTGACCAGCAGGCGGGTATCCACCTTGAGCATCAGCCACATCACTATCTGCGAGGAGGGCATTGCTGTCATCGTCGAGAGGCAGGTAATCAGACCGGCATCGGTCGCGCTATAGCCCAGCGTGGCCTGGAGCCATTGCGGCACGATCACGATGCCGGAGAAAAAGGCACCATAGCACAGCGCCGAAACCACCACGCACACCGAAAATTGCCACTTCCCGAACAGCCGGATCTCCACGGCCGGGTGCCTCTCGGTCAGCTCCCAGATGATGAAGGCGCAGAACGCAACCCCCGCGACCGCTGCCAGGGCCACGATCATCGGGCTGCTGAACCAGTCATGCTCGCGCCCGGTATCGAGCATCAGCTGCAAGGCGCCGATCCATATCACCAGCAGGAGCAAGCCGCCCTTGTCGATCGGCAATTTCTTCGGAGTGGTCTCGATCGGGCGGAGCAAGGTCATCCCGGCAGTGACACAGAGAAAACCGATCGGCACGTTGATCAGGAAGATCCAGTGCCAGCTGACCTGGTCCGACAGCACCCCGCCGATAATCGGGCCGATCGCCGGGCCAACCATGATCGTCAGCGTCCACAGGCCATAGGCCTTGGGTAACTGCGATGGCGGAAAGATACGCGGCATGAGCGCCTGCGACAGCGGCATGAGCGGGCCGCCGCACAGCCCCTGTCCGATCCGGCACAGGACCAGCATCGGCAGGCTGACCGAAAGCCCGCACAGCAGCGAAAACAGCGAAAACCCAGCCAGCGCCACCAGGAAGGTCCGCACTAGCCCGAAGCGCTGGCTGAGCCAGCCGGTAAGCGGCACACAGATCGCCTCGGCCACGGCATAGGAGGTAATCACCCACGAACCCTGGGCGAGCGTGGCGCCAAGATCG
>JAFEEP010000571.1 GCA_018241045.1 Pseudomonadota bacterium
CACAGGCTCCACTCCGGGTACTTGGCGGCCCACTGGTCCTTGTTCTTTTCAATCCATGACTGGCAGGAACCCTTGGCAAGATCGCGGACCCGGCCGATGTAGCTGGCGCGTTCCTGGACCGAGATCACCCCGCGCGCCTGGAGGAGGTTGAACAGGTGGCTGGCCTCGATCGCCTGATCATAGGCGGCGAGTGGAATCTCCGCCTCGATGCAGCGCTTGCACTCCGCCTCGGCGTGCTGGAAGCCCTTGAAAAGCTGATCGGTATCAGCAATTTCGAAGTTATACTTCGAGTGTTCCTTTTCATTCTCGAGGAACACCTGGCCGTAGCTCACCCCGGCGTCATTGAAGGCCAGGTCATAGACGTTGTCGACCCCCTGGATATACATCGCGAGGCGTTCGAGGCCGTAGGTCAGCTCGCCCGCCACCGGCTTGCAATCGAACCCGCCCATCTGCTGGAAATAGGTGAACTGGGTGACTTCCATCCCGTCGCACCACACTTCCCAGCCCAGCCCCCAGGCGCCCAGCGTGGGGCTTTCCCAGTCATCCTCGACAAAACGGATGTCGTGCGCCAGCGGATCGACGCCGATTTCGGCCAGCGATTGCAGGTAAAGCTCCTGCAAATTGGCCGGGCTCGGCTTCATGATCACCTGGTACTGGTAATAGTGCTGAAGCCGATTTGGGTTCTCGCCATAGCGGCCGTCGGTGGGGCGACGACTGGGCTGGACATAGGCCGCGTTCCACGGTTCCGGCCCGAGCGAACGCAGCGTCGTCGCCGGGTGGAACGTCCCCGCCCCGACGCGCATGTCATAAGGCTGCAGGATCAGGCAGCCCTGCGCGCTCCAGAAGGCGTGGAGCCGCAGGATCATCGCCTGAAAACTCAAGGGTCGGGTCGCTTGGTTCATGGCTCGGGCCTTTGGCTCAAGCCCCGGTCAGGGTCAAGTTTTGCCGGGGAAAGCGGCGCATTCGTTCATCGACGGGCGAGGCCCCGCGCGATAGGTAGCGGGGCATGAACCTGATCAACCGCCTGCTGCTGCTTCTTGCCGCCCTCCTCGCCCCGTCGTCGTTGCTGGCGCAGAGCGCGGCGCCCACGCCTGCTCCGGCCCCCGCGGCCACGGTCACTACGGCCCGCCCGGCGCTGTGGAAGGTGTCCGATGCCGACACCACGATCTACCTGTTCGGCACGATCCACCTGCTGCCCCAGGGGATCGAATGGTATTCCGGCCCGCTCGCGCAGGCATTCGACGCGAGCGGCGAACTGGTGACCGAGATCCCCGAATATGGCGACACCGAAACAGCCGCGGCGGTGATGAAATATGCCATGCTGCCCGCCAACCAATCGCTGCGCGCGACCATGACCACCAAGGAAAAGGCGCGCTATGAAACGGCGCTGCGCCAGGTCGGGCTGCCGCCCGCCGCCTTCGATCGGTTCCGCCCGTGGTACGCGGCGGTGGTGCTGGCCACCCTGCCCCTGCAGCGCAAGGGCTATGATATGCAGAACGGGGTGGAGGCGCAGCTTTCGGCGCTGGCCAAGACGGCCGGCCATCCGCGCAGCGGACTGGAAACGCTTGATATGCAGCTTGGCCTGTTCAGCACCTTCAGCCCCAAGGTGCAGAAGCGCTATCTGTTCGATACCATCGCCACCATGCCGACGCTGGACCAGGAAGTCGGCAAGATGGTCCAGTCCTGGGCCAAGGGCGATGCCGTGGCGCTGGCTGACCTGCTCAACGCCGAGCAGGACGATCCGGCGATGATCAAGGCGCTGCTTTATGATCGCAACAAGGCCTGGGCGCAGTGGATCAAGACGCGGCTCGACAGGCCGGGAACGGTGTTCATCGCGGTTGGCGCGGGGCATCTGGGCGGCAAGGGTTCGGTGCTGGACCTGCTCGCCAGGTCGGGGATCGCCAGCACCCGTGTCCAATAGGCGCGGGCTGATCCTTGCCGCGCTCGGCGCGCTGGCGCTGCTCGGTTGCCGCCAGCCCGAACAGGTTCATCCTGCGCTGTGGCAAGTCGATGGTCCGCACGGCGAGCGGGCCTGGCTGTTCGGTACGATCCACGCCTTGCCAGATCGGGTGAACTGGCATTCACCCAAGGTTGATGCCGCAATCAAGAGCGCAGACCGGATCGTGCTGGAGATTGCGCAGATCGACGACGACGCGGCGGTGGCGCGATCCTTCGCCACGCTGGGGAGCACAACTCACCCCAGCCCGCTACGCAGCCGGGTTCCAACAGCTGCGCTTGGCGACTACGACGCCTACCTCAAGCGGTATGGGATCAAGGATGCGGCGCTGTCGGGCCTCGACACCTGGGCCGGCGCGCTGGTCCTCGCCCAGGCGGCGCAGCGCGATGCGGACAGCGACAGCGCCAACGGGGTCGACCGCGCGGTCAAGGCGACTGCCGCCGGACGCCCGGTCGAGGAGTTCGAGGGTGCCGACGCCCAACTGCGCATCTTCGAGGCCCTGCCAGAACAGGAGCAGCGCGATCTGCTGCGGATCGTCATCGCCAACACCGGATCACCGCGCGAGCAGACCCGCGCGATGGAACGCGCCTGGGGCTCGGGCGACGTGGCCGCGATCGAGGCGGAGGACCGGCGCGGGCTCCTTGCGGACCCGGAACTGCGCACGGCCCTGCTGACGGGGCGCAACCGGGCCTGGACCGATCGGCTCGCCGCGATGCTCGCCAAGGGAGAACGCCCCTTCGTTGCGGTCGGGGCCGCGCATCTGGTCGGAGCAGACGGCCTCCCCGCGCAACTGGTGGCGCGCGGCTACACGGTGACGCGGGTGCAGTAGAACGCTTGCCTTTTGGCCGCTTTGCCGTTAACGGCGCGCGCTTCTCCCGTCATGGTCATCCCTGGAGG
>JAFEEP010000572.1 GCA_018241045.1 Pseudomonadota bacterium
AGCCTATCGGAAGGCCCAGCATTTGTCGTCTCGACTGACGATGAAGTCGTAGAGCTATTCGATCTGGCCGAGGGAAATCTGTTCAGACCTCTCGAAGGTGGCCCCTTTGCCGGTGAAGACGGTCGAGACGTCATCGATCAAGCGCTGCAATGGTGGAAAGATCAGTTGGATTGCATCGATAAATCGATGCGGTAAGCTGCCTGACGACCTGCAAAATGCCTACAACGCAAAACGGCCCAGCAATCAGCCGGGCCGTTTTCGCTTGTTTTCCAAGTGGAAAATGGAGCGGGCGAAGGGATTCGAACCCTCGACCCCAACCTTGGCAAAACGAAACAAGCCATTACGCCACTGTAGCCGAACCTACGAAATATGACGGTATTTCAGTTATTTGTTGCAACACCCTTTACGACGCCGTAGCCTCCAAATCGCCACGAAACGGCAAATTTTGGAGACAATATGGAGACAGAAGGCCTCGATCCGAGCTTTGTCTCCAAATGGAGTCGTAAGCATGCCGACTGCGAAGATCAACAAGCGCTCGGTCGATGCCTTCAGCGCGGATGGACAGCCACAGGCTGTTCTGTGGGACAGCGAAATCCGGGGCTTCGGTGTCCGGGCACTTCCATCCGGGCTCAAGACCTTCATCGTTCAGTACCGCAATGCCGAGGGTATCAAGCGGCGGATCAACCTTGGTCGATATGGCGTCATCACGGTCGAGCGGGCTCGTGACCTCGCGAAGATCAAGCTTGGCGAAGTAGCCTCCGGCGAAGACCCGGCACTGGCCGTCCATGAGGCCCGCAAGGGGATGACCGTTGCCCAGATGTGCGACTGGTATCTCACCGAAGCGCGGGCCGGGAATATCCTTGGACGCAAGAACCGGCCGATCAAGGAATCGTCACTCAAAATGGACGAGAGCCGGATCAATACGCACATCAAGCCGCTGCTCGGCAAGCGGCACGCCAAGCACCTTACCATTGCCGAGGTCGAGCAGATGCAGTCCGACGTTCGGGACGGCAAAACTGCCAAGGCGCGTGGAGGAGGCCGTGGAGGCAAGGCTGCTGGCGGCCCTGGCGTCGCGGCACGCTGCCTTGGCACGCTTCAGGCGATCCTGGGCCATGCCAAACACAAGGGGCTGTTGACCGAGCACCCCACACGCGGTGCCAAGAAGCTGGCCACCAACAAGAAGACGCGGCGGCTCAGTTCGGCCGAGATCATCGCGCTGGGCAAGGCCATGGCCTATGCCGAGCGTAATGGAGAAAACCTCACCGCACTCGCGGTTGTTCGGCTCCTGGCCCTGACCGGCTTCCGGCGAGAGGAAGGCCAGGCAATGAAGCGTGCATGGGTCCATGCCGAAGGCGGCTTCATTGCATTTCCGGACACCAAGACCGACGCTCAGGTGCGTGCGATCGGGCCAGAAGCTCTGCGGGTGGTACTTGCGCAGGCCGAGATCGCCGGCAATCCGCATGTCTTTCCATCGCTGTCCGGTACCGGCCCCTATCAGGCCGCCGCCGCCTGCTTCACGCGCGTGTGCCGGCTGGCAGGGATTGAGGGTGCGACCTTGCATACCTTGCGCCACACCTTCGCCAGCATCGCTGGCGAACTGGGGTTCACCGAACTCACCATCCGCGCCATGCTCGGCCACGCCTCGCAGAATGTGACGCAGGACTATATCCATATCGACGAGGCGCTGAAACTCGCCGTGCGGCGCACCTCGGACGAGATTGCGCGCCTGCTCGATGAAGGTGCAGCCGGGCTGCGCCGCCCCGCCCCTGCTGCCTGATCATGGCGCCAATGAATCACTCGACGAAAGGTAACGAATATGTTACTCATCGCGGTGCAATGTGATTGTTGAGGAGTATATCCGCGAGGATGGCAGCTGCCCATTCCGGGGCTGGTTCGATGATCTCGATGTCCAGGCCGCAGCCAAGGTGGCGAGCGCCATCGTCCGAATGGAACTCGGCAACCTGTCGAAGGTCAAATGGATCGGCGGCGGGCTTGGTGAGTGCCGGATCGATTGGGGCCCGGGATACCGCCTCTATCTGACTCAGGATGGCGAGCAACTGATCATCCTCTTCGTGGGCGGGACCAAGAAGCGGCAACAGTCGGATATCAGGCAGGCCGGTGCATTGCTCGATGAGTACAAAGGCCGGAAGGCCAAGGCGAAGAAGGCAAGGAGTTAGGCAAGGTGGCGCTGACACGCGATTTCAAGGCGACGGTGAAGGAACGTGCCGCGCGCGACCCCGCCTTCGCCAAGGCCATGCTCGACGAAGCCGCCACCGCTTTTCTCAACGGCGAACCTCATGTCGCGCGTCTGATCCTGCGCGATCTGGTCAATGCCTCAGTTGGATTCGAAGGCCTTGCCACTGAAACCAATCGGCCCAGCAAGAGCCTGCACCGGATGCTCTCCGAAAAGGGCAATCCGAGCATGGACAATCTTGCTGCCATTTTTGGCGTAGTGCGCAGGCACCTTGGCGTCACTTTAGAGGCTAACAGCGTCGAGCCAGCGTAAGACAGAATTATCTGCTCGTCGATTTCGAAGGCAAAGGCGGATAGGTTCAGCTGCGCTCAAAATATTCAATCGCAGCGCGCACCAGCAACAAGACCGCGCTCAAGCGGCTCGACGGATGCCCTTTTGCAGTTCCGACTTCCACTTCATCAACGCTCGGACCAGTTTTTCCGATGCCGGGATAAACTCGCCTTCGAGGCGCTCCTCTGCTTCGCGCTGGCGGCCGCCAAGCGCCGACGACATGACATGCCCGGCAGACCGGTGAAAATCGGCGTGAACATGTTTGACGACCTTATAGGGCACGTCTGCCTTGGCCTCAGCAGAAAGCGCCGTGGAATTGAGCCATTGGCCGAATTTGCAGTTGCCGTCGCAACCGGCTTCATGCGCCGAAATGTCAGACTTGCCCGTGCGCATTGCCGCACGCAGCCGCATCTTCCACATGCCGTGCGCGCCGATCGCTTCGTCGATCTGATAAATTAGATTGGCGTTTGTCATGGGGCCGACTCCATTGGCTTGCAACAAGGCTTGAACTGGCCGGCATCTTAATATCAGAATATGATAATATATAATGAGTGCTCTACGGGGTAACGCTTAGTCCTGCCAGCCCCCGGACGCGCGCGCGAATTCTGCCTGACTGACCGAACCCTGCGCGGCGGCAGGCTTGCTGCACGATGCAGGTTGAGTTTGACCAGGTCCGCCACCTGATAGACCGTTCGCCAACCACAGTGTTTGTCAAAGCGGCTTTCCGTCACGATCCAGCAGCTCGATCCGGTAGGAGCAGCCATAAAGGGTCTTGCCCGGGTGACTGGTAACGTTGGAGATGGAACGGGCAATCACTGTGTGGGTCCCGAATTCGTCTGTCTCGGTCGCTGGTTCGGTCACGTCAACGAGGATGCGTTGACCGAGGAATTTGCGGAACGGCGTCTCCGCTTCGACTTCGTTGCGGGTGGCAACACCAGCGGTTTGCGCTGCCCTGGCGATTTCCGCGACGGCGGCATCGCTCTCCAGTGCGTTGACGATACCTTCCTCTTTGGCGATCTCGGCGGGATCAGCCAGATCCAATATTGCCATGACGCCGCTGGAGCTGAACGCGATCCGGCGTGTCGACCACGTGCCGGTAACCAGCACTGGCTGCGGCAACTCATATTGGGCGAGGAACGGATTGGGGCTCTCGATCTTTCGCCAGCCGAAGCGCTCAGCAAGCTTCTCTTCGCCGCTCAGGGCCCAGGCGAAGGCATTGTAGCTCGGGGCGTCGAGATGGCAGTTGATGGCATCTGCAATATCGACTTCGGCCGGATCGAAGTCAGCGCCGTCCAAAGCGTGCGCAGGCGATGCTGCGAGTAATAACAGAATTAAGGCTTGGCGCAGCATACTTGCCCGATATCCAATCGCGACACCCCTAACAAGCACTGGCGCTCATCCGCCGGTTGCGCAATGACGGGACGATGACAGTATTTGCGCGTTTTGGTTTTCCTGTCCTCGCCATAATCGCGGGCAGTGCGGTGGCAACGGTTGCCATGGCGGCGGAGCTCCCGCCCACGCTGGAAAGTGGCATCTTTGGCGACGATCGGTTGATCCTTGCCGCTGACCGGGAAACCGGAACTCTGTCCGGGTACTTGCACGACGGCGATTGCCGGGTGTTCTTCAGCGGACCGTTAAAGCCGGTCACCCAGTATCAGCGTCCCGAACTGGGCGAGAGCTATGAGCTCATGTCCTGGGATCCGCAGCGCCCTGCCGCCACCTTCACCACCTCTCTTTATTCGAGGGCCCGCGGCGGCTTCAACGATCAGATCACGCTGGAGCCCGGCCCCGACGATGCAAATCGCCCGACCGCTTGTCGCTGGCGGATAAGCTTCGACCGAGCCGGCCATGTTGGCAATAGCCTTATCGGTGCAGCGGTCGTTGCCCGGTCCCGCCCACGGCTGTTCGAGCTGGCAGAGGCCAAAGAGGGGCTTCGCCTGGAGCCGAAAGGCCGCGCCGCGCTGTCCCGCGATTCCGGCGTTTGGGTCACCAAGACCTATGGCGCGGCCTGGTCGCTGCCGGGCATGGTCCGGATCACCTGGTACGATCCGCCCGGCACCCCGCGCGGCGGCTATGTGCGCGAGCGCGACCTTTATCCCGTGCGCGCAGCAGGAAACCCCGAAAGCAAAGCCTTGCCCTGCACGATGCTCAAGGATGGCACTTTCGAATCGCTGGGCGACTGCGCCACCCCGAACCCCGATGGCAGTTATGCCGTCAGGCTAGACGCGCTGCGGCAGCTGCGCTTTGACCGGCATGGACTTGCCGCCTTTGCCATCCGCGCAGCAGGCTATGCGTATGTCAGGCGCGATGGTCGTGCGCTGCTGGTGCCGACCTTCGATAACGGGCCAGACGAGTTTGTGGACGGGCTGGTCCGGGTGCGGCTTGGCGACAAGCTCGGCTATGCCGATCGCCGCCTGAAG
>JAFEEP010000573.1 GCA_018241045.1 Pseudomonadota bacterium
GCGGCTTGAGGCTC
Source organism: Pseudomonadota bacterium (assembly GCA_018241045.1). Taxonomy (GTDB): domain Bacteria; phylum Pseudomonadota; class Alphaproteobacteria; order Sphingomonadales; family Sphingomonadaceae; genus Novosphingobium. The sequence goes on from JAFEEP010000573.1 coordinate 15, forward strand.
ATCAGCCAGAACGCCGGCCAGATTCCCGGTCCGGGGGTCATCTTGATTCGCGTTTCGAAATAGCCTTCGCGCAGCCCGGTGCCGGCCCCGGTTTCGTCCGCAGCGGCGATCAGACCCGAGGTCCAGCGGCCGCCCTTGGGGCGGCGGGCGGTAATTTCCAGCTTGCCGTCGCGTATCGAGAAGGGGCCATATCGCCCCGGATTGTCAAAGCGTGCATCGCCAAAGTCGCCCGCCCAGGGGGTGTGAGCGATCCAGCGCTTGCCCTCCAGCCGCCAGTCGCCAATGCTCGCTTCGTCAAACTCATCGGACCAGGCCAGCTCCAGCCCGCACAGCGCCATCGGTTTGGCCGTCAGCGCGCTTTGCGGGGCGCTGGCTACAGTGGCAAGCGGCAGCACGGTTGAGGCAAGCAGCAACAGTTTCACGACAGCCCACCGATCGCTGCGGGATGCTCCGGCGCGGCATCCACCGGGAGAATCATGGAAGTCCACTGGCGAATCGGCAATTCACCCATCGGGGGTAAGCCATGACGGCCGGTGCCCCACCTTCGACCCGAAAACGACGCAAAGACTACGCCTTACGGGTAAATTGAAACGATTCCCCCGCGATGACAAAACATGGCACAATCGGGCGTGATCCCGCCAGCGAAGGAGCCTGCCGTGAGCGAAGGAAGCAGCCTGTCCCCGATCCGGGGCGGCGATGCGAGCGAAACGGGCGATGATACCCCGGTGCTGGACCTGCTGCCCGAACAGATCGAGGCGACCGAACCCCGGCCCGCCAACGACGTCTTCGATCTGGCCCCGGCGATGGAGGTTCACCCGACGCCCGCCACAGTTGCCCCTCCGCCCGATCCTTTCGTCCGCATCAAGCACGGGGCGCGACGCAGCGAGCCGAGCGCGGAGACGCTCGAGGAAGGTCCGCCGCCGATGCCCCGGATCGTCACGACCGGCTGGCGATCGGTGATCGTCACGGCCCCGGCAGAGCTTGAGGCGCAACTGCGCACCGCGCGTAATTGCGCAGACGAGGCGGCGCGCAGCCAGGACCGAACCAATGCCTCGCTCTACCGCGCGATCTCGGCCGCCTATGATCTGGCGTTGCTCGCCCGCGAGGCTCCGGATTTCTTCGCCCAGCTGCTTGCCGATAACGGCCTGGCGGTGCAGCAGCGCGCGCCGATGACGCCGATCGTCAAGCTGGTCTTTGGCCCCACCTACGACAAGACCCGGATTGCCGAATATGCCGCGACGCTGGAACACGCCGCGCGCAACGGCGTACGCCAGGGCGCGCTCGATGGGCTGCTGCAGCGCACACCGGGCGGAGTGAAGGCGCTGGTCCAGTCCACCCGGATGCGGCGGCTGGTCGATAGCGGCAAGGAGCGCCGCGTCCGCACCCGACCGCGCGATTCGATCGTCCGCACGCTGCGGGTCATGCCGCGTCACGGCTTCGACGAAATCGCCCCGCAGGGCGATGAATTCGCGCTGGTGTTGATTCGCCGCTCGCCCGGCAACGGGGTCGAGGTAATCGGGGAGGTGCCGCGCAATGTCAGCCTGATCGAAAAGGCTGCTGGCGAGATCCTGCGCGAAACCGAATGAGTCGCACCGGGACTGGCGTGGCTGGCAATCACGCCTCCAGTTCGATGTCCCAATAGAGCCAATCGCGCCAGGTTTCGTGCAGGTAATTGGGCGGAAAGCCGCGCCCGCGTTCCTGCAATTGCCAGTTGGTCGGGCGGATCGGCGGGACCAACAGCGGCATATGCGCCTGTTGCGGCGTGCGTCCGCCCTTCCTGAGGTTGCACGGCGCGCAGGCGGTGGCGACGTTCTCCCAACTCGTCCGTCCACCCAGCCGCCGCGGCACGACGTGATCGAAGGTCAAGTGGTGCGGACTGCCGCAATACTGGCAGGTGAAGCGATCGCGCAGGAACAGGTTGAAGCGGGTGAAGGCGGGAAACTCGCTGGGTTTCACATACTGGCGCAGTGCGATCACGCTGGGGATCGGCATCGACCAGTTGGGCGAATGAACCTCGCGCGCATAGCTCGCGACGATGTCGACCCGCTCGAGGAATACCGCCTTGATCGCGGTCTGCCACGGCCACAGGCTGAGCGGGTAGTAGGATAGCGGGGTATAGTCGGCGTTCAGGACCAGCGCAGGACATTGGCTGAGATGCCGGGAGGGATCTTCCTCCGCGCTGCGGAACCGTGCCGCGCGCTCGATCAGCTCCGACTTGAGCATGGCCTCCGGTAGCAACCGGGAATGACGGTTCTGCTACAACGCATGGATATAGTGAACAGGACCGGCCCCGCCGCGTCAAGGGTAAGCGGGGTGGGCAATCCACAGTCCGAGGGAAGGCATCGTCTCGCGCCAGGCAAAACAACCCGTTGGCCCGGGCGTCCGGCTTCGACTAGAACCGCCTGCGTGCCGCCGATTACCCGCTTTGCCCCCAGCCCCAACGGTCCGCTTCATCTGGGCCATGCCTATGCCGCCGTGGTTGCCCACGATCTGGCGCGGGCGCGTGGTGGGCAGTTCCTGCTGCGGATCGAGGATATCGACGCGACGCGCAGTCGCGCCGATCTGACCCCGGAAATCATCGCCGATCTCACCTGGCTCGGACTCGAATGGGATGGTCCAGCGATGATCCAGTCCGATCGGCTGGCCGACTACGCCGCCGCGGGGGAGAGGCTCAAGGCCATGGGTTTGCTCTATCCCTGCCACTGCACCCGGGCCGAGGTGATTGCCGCCTCGCGCGACAACGGGCCGGACGGGCCGCTTTATCCCGGAACCTGCCGGGGGCGCGATGTCGATCCCGCTGGCGCGGCGTGGCGGCTCGACATGACCGGGGCGCGGGACATGGTTGGGCCGCTCGAATGGAGCGACGAGCGCGTTGGCCCCCAGTGCGCCCGGCCCCACCTGTTCGGCGACGTGGTGCTGCTGCGCAAGGAGGCTCCGGCGAGCTATCACCTCGCCGCGACGCTCGACGATGCGGCTCAGGGCGTTACCCTCGTCACCCGGGGGCGCGACCTGTTCGCCGCGACTCACGTTCATCGTCTGCTCCAGGCATTGCTCGGCCTGCCGATGCCGACCTGGCACCACCACGACCTGCTGGTCGAGCCGGACGGCCGCAAGCTTGCCAAGCGGCGCGGCTCGCCCTCGCTCGCCGATCGTCGCTGCGCCGGAGAGGACGGGCGCGCACTCGCTGACGACCTGCGCGCCGGGCGCTTCCCTGCTGGCATTTCGCTGGGCGCGGGAGTAGAGGAGGGGCCATGAAGATATTCCTTGCCCTGGTGATCGTCGCGCTGATGATCGGCGTCGTGGTCAGCCTGGTTCGTGGCATCGCCGCCTTCCTGCAATCGACCCGCGAGGATTTGCTGCACGATCGTAGCACCGGGCCCAGCGCGATGCAGCTCAAGCAGAACAAGATGATGATGCAGCGCATCCTGTTCCAGGGCGCCGCGATCCTGGTCGTCGCGATCCTGCTGTTCGCCGCGCGCTGACCCAGCGCGGCAACAATGGTCAAGCTCAACAAGATCTACACCCGCACGGGTGACGGCGGGACGACCGGGCTGGTCGATGGTTCGCGCCGTTCCAAGCATGACGCGCGGATGGAGGCGGTCGGCGCGGTGGACGAGGCGAACAGCACGATCGGCCTCGCTGCGGTGACGCTCGGCGCGTTTGAGCGCGATCTCGCCGCGCTCATTCGCACCCAGAACGACCTGTTCGATCTTGGCGCCGATCTTGCCACCCCGGGCAGCGATTTCGCGCCCTCGGACATGGTGCTGCGGATCGTTCCCGCGCAGGCGACCTGGCTCGAGGCGCAGATCGACGCGCTCAATGAAGGGGTTCCGCCGCTGACCAGCTTCATTCTTCCGGGCGGCAGCGAGGCGGCGGCGCGCGTTCACATCGCGCGCGCCGCGGTGCGCCGGGCCGAGCGGGCAATGACCGCGCTGGCCGCGGCAGAGCCGGTCAATCCCGCGGCGCTGGCCTATATCAACCGGTTGTCGGACTACCTCTTCGTGCTGGCCCGCGCGGTCAATGCGCGGGGCAGCGGCGACGTGCTGTGGGTTCCGGGGCAAAACCGCTAGTCAGCGTGGATTTTCGCCGCTAACCAGCCGCCTTTGCTGCATATGCGAAGGAGTGAGGAGATGCGGACGGTTGGCGTGATCGGGGCCGGGCAGATGGGTTCCGGCATCTCGCAGGCGATTGCCCAGAACGGCATCCACGTGCTGCTTTCCGACGTCGATATCGCCCTGGCGGAAAAGGCGAAATTGGGAATCGACAAGGGTCTCGCCAGGCTCGTCGCCAAGGAGCGGCTGACCCCTGCCGAGGCCGAGGCGGCGCTCGCCCGGATCGTCCCGGTGGGCGACTATGCCCCGATGGCCGAAGCCGATCTGATCATCGAGGCGGCGACCGAACGGGAAGAGATCAAGCGCAAGATCTTCGAGAGCGTCGGCAAGGTGCTGCGCGACGATGCGATTCTTGCGTCGAACACCAGCTCGATCCCGATCACCCGCATGGCGACCAGCTCGCCCGACCCCAAGCGTTTCATCGGGCTGCACTTCTTCAATCCGGTTCCGGTGATGGGCTTGATCGAGGTAATCCCCGGGCTGGCCACCAGTCCCGAAACCGTCGAGCGCACCCGCGCCTTTGCCGAGGCGCTGGGCAAGCAGGTGGTCCAGGCCGAGGACGAGCCCGGCTTCGTGGTCAACCGCATCCTCCTGCCGATGATCAACGAAGCGGTCTTCGTGCTGGGCCAGGGCACCGCCTCGATCGCCGACATCGACAAGGGCTGCCGCCTTGGCCTCAATCACCCGATGGGGCCGCTGGAACTGGCCGATTTCGTCGGGCTGGACACCTGCCTCGACATCGTCCGCGTGCTCTACAACACGACCGGAGACTCCAAGTACCGGCCTGCTCCGCTGCTGGTAAAATATGTCGAGGCCGGCTGGCTTGGCCGGAAGACAGGCCGGGGCTTCTACGATTACACCGGGGATGCGCCTGTTCCGACGCGCTAGGGCTGTCGGTGACGACGCTGCCAGGCTAGGGTCTGTGCAGCAGGGGGAGCAGGGCGATGTATCCGGCCGAGTGGCATCAGGTGTACGGTGACACGACCGGTGAATCGGCGCGACGAATCCTGCCGCCGCTGCTTGATCTGTTTGGCACGACCTCGCTGGTGGAGATCGGTTGCGGCAATGCTCATTGGACTCAGGCGGCTATCGATGCAGGTGTGAGCGACTATTGCGTCGTCGATGGGCGCTGGAACGACCGCGACCAGTTGCTGGTTGATTCAACCCGGTTTTACGAAGCAGACCTCGCCCTGCCGCTGCGCCTCGAACGCCGTTTTGACATGGCCCTGTGCCTCGAGGTCGCCGAACACGTTCCGCAGGACAGCGCCGACGTTCTGGTGCAATCGCTGTGCGACCTTGCTGACGTGGTCGTCTTTGGTGCGGCGATCCCCTTCCAGGGTGGTTTCGGCCATCTCAACGAGCAGTGGCCATCATGGTGGCGCGAAAAATTCGAATGTCGCGGTTATCATCCTCATGATCTCATCCGTCCCGTTCACTGGGAGGATCGGGCGATCCATTACTGGTATCGGCAGAATGCCTTCGTCTATGTCAACAAGGCCAACTACGCGGCCAGCCGGGCGGCGGCGGATGTGGGGGGCAGTGACCGAATTGTGCTGTTCGACGCGGTTCACCCCGAGAAATTTGCGGAAATCGCGTCCTATGACGGAATCGCCATGAAGCGGTTGGTCGCTGCGCTGCCGCGCTGGGTGGCCAGGCGCGTCAAGGCGATGGTCAATGGAGAGACCTGAACGATGGACGCTCGGACGGCCATCTGTACCTGGTTTGTCGCGGACGATGCGGCTGCGGCAACGCATTTTCCGCAAGTGGCCGCGATGTCGAACGAGCCTGCCGCGCAGGCGGTCTACTGGCGGTGCTCCGTGGCCTTCTTTGCGAGCAGTCTGGCCGTCAATCCCGCGGCGCGGCACCTGTTCTTCACCAACGTCCGTCCACCGGTGATCGATGGTCTGGACGTGACGCGGTGGTTGGCGCGGAACGGCATCGAAACGATTACCCTTCCGATGACCTACCGGCTTCCTCCAGGCGCGGTGAGCAGTTGGGGCAACCAGTTCTATGTGTTCGACATCCTGGATTATCTGTCCAGAGCCGAACAGATCGACCGCGCCGTCGTACTCGACAGCGATTGCCTATGGTTGCGCCCGGCTGACGCAATGGCGGCTGCTATCGACCGGCACGGCGCGCTGACCTATGCACTAGGCAAAGTCGACTATCCAGCAGACGCGCCGATCAATGGATTGACGCGGGCGCAGATGGCCCGCTTCCTGCAGGCCAATGGTGGACCTGTCGTGGCGGAAATTCCCTATTATGGGGGCGAGATCTATGCCGCGCGCAATGATGTGACCGGTCGGATCGCAGAAGTGGCCCGGGTCATGTGGCCGGTGATAGCGGCACGGGGACCCGACGCTCCTTGTGAAGAGGCGCATCTGCTTTCGATACTCTACGCGCATGAGGGGATCGCTGCCGACACAGCCGCGCCCTTCATTCGCCGGATGTGGACGACGTTTCGGTACCACGATCTTGTGCCTGGCGATGGGGCACTGACGGTGTGGCACCTGCCTGCGGAGAAGAAGACCGGGTTCGCTGACCTGTTCCGGCGGATCGCAGCCAGGCCGGACGCCGAGCCGCGCCGGGATGGGGCGCTGCTTGGTCTCGATCAGGCGAGCTATGCGCGCGACATGGGGTGGCCGCGCCGTCGACCGGCCAAGCTCGTCCGTGACCTGTCGCTGAAAATTCTTGAAAAGCTTGGGCGTTGATTCAACGGTCGATGGCCGAATCGAATAATTATTTTCCTACAACAAACCATATAGGTTAATTGATGCGCCTCCCCCTTGCATGGAGTCGTCATGCCCAATTCACCGATCCAATCACCGGCCAGTTTCGTGCCAAGCCGGGCAACCGCCTTTTCCGACGTCGATGGCACCGCATTGCTGGTCAGTCAGAGCAATCCGCTGCCGGTGACCATGTCCGCAACCACCGGCACCGCGCCTTCGCCCCTTGCGGGATCGACTTCCGCATCCGCCATCCTCGGCCCGTTCGCACCGATAACCGGGCGCGGGATCATCCTCGTGCTGTCCGGTACCTGGGTCGGCACGGTCAAGGTCACCCGCTCGACCGATGGCGGCACGACGCGGCTGCCCCTGACCGCCGCTGGGGCGACGTGGGCGCAGTTCAGCGCCAATTGCTGCGAGGCCGTCTGGGAAGAGAGTGACGCCGCCGCCCGATTCTATCTCGACGTCGCCCTGACGTCGGGCACTCTCACCTACAGGCTGGCCCAATGAGCGCGGACTTTGCAGCGCGCGGGCTCGCCCGCCAGAACAGCCA
>JAFEEP010000574.1 GCA_018241045.1 Pseudomonadota bacterium
CACCACCGCCTTGGCGGTGCGCAGCGACTCTTCGGTGACGGCATCATAGTCCTCGCCCGAACGCAGCGTGGCGTCCCACCACACCGTCAGCCCGGCCGCGGTGAAGGCATCGGCATAGATCCGTGCGAAGGCCGCATCCTCGCGATTGTAGGAGATGAAAATATCCGGACCGCTCATCGCATTCCTCGCAAAAGGCGTGCGAGGCCAAGTCCTTCAAGGCGGGTCGCACCGTCCATTCAAGATGAACGCGCGCTTGCCAACGCGCTGGATTTAGCGACCTGCGAACGGGAGAATGTTGCAATTCGGCCCAAAATGCAAGGGCCCGGCACCCGATCGGCACCGATTGGTTTCATTACGGGACGCAAAGTGGGCTCTGGCGCGGCAAGCGCGCCGCACAAAACCTCCCTTGCGCGGTGCCGAATTGCCGTCCCGGTCCGAGCTTGCGACCGGCACGATCAGCCCCCTTTCCCTCCCTTGCCTGAACCCCCATATTCCGCGCCATGGCCGAACTCATTATCCGCCGGGGGCTGGAAGAGCCCGATACCTCCGGCGCCTTCGTTCCGCACAAGCCGGTGCGCCCTGAAAAAAGCGACGGCGGGCGGCGCTTCGTCATCGCGTCGGACTACCAGCCGGCGGGCGACCAGCCGACCGCGATTGCCGATCTGGTTGCCGGGATCGGCGACGATGATCGCACCCAGGTCCTGCTTGGCGTCACCGGGTCGGGCAAGACCTTCACCATGGCGCAAGTGATCGAGGCGACGCAGCGCCCGGCGCTGATCCTTGCCCCCAACAAGATCCTTGCCGCGCAGCTCTATGGGGAGATGAAGAGCTTCTTCCCCGACAACGCGGTGGAATATTTCGTCTCGTACTACGACTACTATCAACCCGAAGCCTACGTCCCGCGCAGCGATACCTACATCGAGAAGGAAAGCAGCGTGAACGAGGCGATCGATCGGATGCGCCACGCGGCGACCCGATCGCTGCTGGAACGCGACGATGTGATCATCGTCGCGTCGGTTTCATGCCTTTACGGGATCGGCTCGGTCGAAACCTATTCGGCGATGATCTTCGACATCAAGGCCGGATCGACCGTCGACCAGCGCGAGCTGATCCGCAAGCTCGTCGCCCTGCAATACAAGCGCAACGATGCGGCGTTTTCACGCGGCAATTTCCGGGTGCGCGGCGACAACCTCGAACTGTTTCCCAGCCACTATGAGGACATGGCCTGGCGCGTCTCGTTCTTCGGCGACGAGATCGAATCGATCGTCGAGTTCGATCCGCTGACCGGCAAGGCCGGGCAGAGCCTGGGTTCGGTGCGGGTCTATGCCAATTCACACTACGTCACCCCCGGCCCGACGATGAAACAGGCGACCGAGGCGATCAAGTTTGAGCTGGCCGAGCGTCTCAAGGAGCTTGAGGCCGAGGGTAAGCTGCTAGAACACCAGCGGCTGGAACAGCGCACCAATTTTGATCTCGAAATGATTGCCGCGACTGGAAGCTGCGCAGGGATTGAAAACTACTCCCGCTTCCTCACCGGCCGCCTGCCCGGCGAGCCGCCGCCCACGCTGTTCGAATATTTGCCTGACAACGCCCTGCTGTTCGTCGATGAAAGCCACCAGACCGTGCCGCAGATCGGCGCGATGGCGCGGGGCGACCACCGCCGCAAGTTGACCTTGGCCGAATACGGATTCCGCCTGCCAAGCTGCATCGACAACCGCCCGCTGCGCTTCAACGAATGGGATGCGATGCGCCCGCAAACCGTGGCCGTTTCCGCCACCCCCGGCGGTTGGGAAATGGAGCAATCGGGCGGCGTTTTTGCCGAACAGGTGATCCGCCCGACCGGCCTGATCGATCCGCCGGTCACCATCCGCCCGGTTGAGGATCAGGTGCAGGACTGCATCGCCGAATGCCGCGCCACTGCGGCAAACGGCTATCGCACCCTCGTCACCACGCTGACCAAGCGCATGGCCGAAGACCTGACCGAGTTCATGCACGAGGCGGGCCTGCGGGTGCGCTATATGCACAGCGATGTCGAGACGCTCGAGCGCATCGAACTGATCCGCGACCTGCGGCTGGGGGTTTATGACGTGCTGGTGGGTATCAACCTGCTGCGCGAGGGGCTGGACATTCCCGAATGCGGGCTGGTCTGCATCCTCGATGCCGACAAGGAAGGATTCCTGCGCAGCGAAACAAGCCTGATCCAGACCATCGGCCGCGCCGCGCGCAACGTCGATGGGCGGGTCATCCTCTATGCCGACCGGATGACCGGCAGCATGGAACGCGCCATCGCCGAAACTGACCGCCGCCGCGACAAGCAGGCCGCTTACAACCTCGAACACGGGATCACCCCGCAGACCATCAAGCGCGACATCCACAACATCGTCGCGGACACCGCCAGCCGTGACGGCGTGCTAGTCGAGATCGATGACGATGCGCGCAACTACCTCGTCGGCCACAATCTGCGCGCCTATATCGAGGAGCTTGAAGGCCGGATGCGCGCCGCCGCCGCGGACCTGGAATTCGAGGAAGCCGGGCGGTTGCGTGACGAGATCAGGCGGCTCGAATCAAGCGAACTGGGCCTGCCGGGTGAAAGCCACGCGCCGGTGGTGGGGCGCAGCAACGAGGGCAAGCCGGGGACGCGGAAAGGACGGTTCGGGCGGGAGAGCAAGCGGAGGTGGGGGCGGTAAAGGCTAAACCTTCCCGAACTTCTCCTCGAACCCGGCCACATCGCCTTGGGCAAGGAATTGCGCCTGCGCGACCCAGTTGTCCCGCGCCGGGCGACCCGCGAACGGCCCCAGCTTGGCGTCGAGCGCCGCCAGGTCCGCTTCGCTCATGGCAGCGATCTGGGCATAGGTGGTGATGCCAAGCTGCGGCAGCAGCGCCTGGAGCTTGGGGCCAAGGCCCTTGATCCGCGAGAGATCGTCGCCTTCCGCCCGCTCTGCCGCATCCGAGACGGCGGGGGGCAGGTCGGCACCGCCGGGCGTGGCAGGATCGACCGGCACTCCGGGCGACGCATCGAGCCGCGCCTCGGCAGAGGCCACCTCATCCTGCGCGGCGGCGGCAACCACCTCGCCAACGCCACCGAGGATTCCCGCGCCCGGCAAGGGGGTGATGATCCGTGCCGCCGGGGGCGCGTCGATCAACGCCTGGTTGCGCGCGGCGGGAGCCTGCCCTTCGTCCAGAACATCGGGCTTGTAATCGCGTTGACGCGGCGCGCCGGACGAGCGGCGCAGCAGCCACCAGGCCACGAGAAGCACCAGCACAACCACGCCGACAAGGATCAGGCGGTTCGTGTCAGTCAGGTCCGGCATCACTCGCTCCCTTGCGTCACGCCCCGACGTTGCGGCGGAACAGCACGCGGTCCTCGGGTCCGAAGCCCTTGTGCCAGATGACATAGCCATAGGCCAAGAGGATCGCCGGGATGCCCAGCCCCAATTCGGCCCATTCGGGCAGGAATTCGGTCGCAGCCCAGCCGATCACCACCGCGGGGGCGGCAGCCCAGACCAGCGGCCAGCGCCAGTTGTTGACCGGCTGGCGCAGGATTCGGGCGAGCAGGCGCGACTTGACCCACGAGGCCATCGACAGCGCCACGAGCAGCCCCGCCCCGGCCATCGCCGCCTTGTAATTGTCGTTGTAGCCCAGCTTCTCGACCAGCTTGATCAGCCCGACGGTCGCCGCGGCCTGGACCACCAGAGTCGCCAGACTGACCCACAGGTTCTTGATCTGCGCGACGTAGATCAGCACCGCCTCGCTGACCACGGCGGTCGCGGCGGAAACCTCGGCGGCAAGGAGGAAGCACAACGCTCCGGTCCCCCCAACGAACAGCGGCCCGACCAGTCCCATCACCCCTTCGCCGGGAATGCCCAGCGCGAGCGCCACTCCGGCCTGGGCGGCGGTAATCCAGAACCCGACCTGGCTGACTTGCAACGCGATCGCGGCGTAGTTCTGCTCCTTGAGGTTGCGGGTGATCACCGGGCCAAGGATTGGCTCGAAGCTGGTCTTGAGCTTCTGCGGCAACGAGGCGATCTGCTGGGCGACGTAATAGACCCCCACCGCCTTGTCCCCGGCGAAGAAGC
>JAFEEP010000575.1 GCA_018241045.1 Pseudomonadota bacterium
CAGTCTTGACGCCATAGAAGGTGTAGTTGCCCTGCGCATCCGTGGTGGTGGTCTGAAGGATCTGGTCGCTGCCGTCGAGCACACCGTTGCCGTTGGTGTCTTCAAACAGATTGATCGTCACTCCGCCGACGCCGACTTCGTTGCCGTCCTTCACGCCCAGATGCGAAGAGTCATTGAACTTCACCCCGTGGAGGATGACAGCGTTCTGCGTGCGCCACTCCTCGAATGTCGCGTCGGTGTTGAAATTTGTTCCGGCAAAGCCGAACGCGCTGTAAAGATACAGGTAGGTGGTGGTCGGATTGGCGCCGCCGAAACTGGCAACGGGCACCAGTACCGAAAGGTCGGAACGACCGCTGCCCGATGAATAGGCATCGGTAAACAGGACTGAAACATCGCCGCCCGAATCCATGTCGTAGACGAGGTTTTGCGCCTGGAGCGCCGACAACGTGCCGATCGTTCCGCTGTTCGAGGTATAGAGCTGGAAGGAATCGAGCGATATCTGCTGGGTCGTCGGGTTGGCGTTGCTCTCGTTAACGTCGAGTCGGAAGTCGTAGTATTGCACTCCGTTGATCGTCGTGATCGCGATGTCGCTGAGCAGGATCGTATGCGTAAAGTTCGTTGAGGTCTTGAGATAGGGGTTTGAGGGATCGTTGGTGATCGCCGAGTTGAACCCGTACTCGGTGCCACTGTTCTGCATACCGAGAAAATCGTTGAAATTGCCAGTGCCGGCATTGAGGATCCCCCCGCCGAACCTGACGCCGCTGATGAGCGCACTGGAACCCTGGATGCGCAGGTCGACGTCGGGCTTGGTATCGCCGGAAATGTCGGAAAGGCCGGGCAGCGGGGTCAGAGGATCGTCGTCGAGATCGTAGATGCCGTCGCCGTTGGTATCGACCTTGATCGCCATGTCTCATCCTTTCCAGCACACAACGCCGCGTCCGTCGGCCGCAGCAGTGCGCTGGCCGACACGTCATCGGGATTTCTGTGGTTGCGGATGTTTCCGCCCGTGCGTCGATTGCCGACTCGGCAGACACAGGACGACCCTTGTTAACCAATTGGTTACCATGATTCACTTAAGCGTCAACGCGCAAAGAATGGAGTGGCACCGACAGCGGGATCGGGTCCCGGATTTCGGGGCGACTCGTGCGTTGATCCGATCGCCCGGGCACAAGGCGGCTTGGCGCGAATCGCGATTGGCTGTTAGTCACGAGACTGATGGGGTCGGCGGCGGGTGATCCGCGCGGCCGGATTTATCTCCGCACGTGAACTGGTTGGGTGTGTTCAGCGGTGATCTTGGGGGAACGGGCGATGCCATCTGTCCGCAGCTTTTTCGGCACAAGTGCCCTGCTTCTGGCGGGGTGTGGCTGGGGCTGGGCGGCGCAGGCCGAGCCGCTGTCCTTGCGCCAGGCCGCGGCAATCGCCCTGTCGCGCAGTCCCGAGCTGGGGCAGGCCGAGGCTCGGGTGATGCAGGGCGTGGCGCAGAAAGACCAGGCCGTGCGCGACTGGCTGCCCAAGCTCACTGCCGAGGCGAACATCGGGGTCCGGCGGCTGGAAAATTCGGCGCGCAACAGCCTTGGTCTGAGCGCGGTGAACGAAAAGCCGCTCTATGCCGGGGTCACGCTGGACCAGCCGATCTATGACATGGGGCGCCGTCAGAACACGATCACCGCGCAGAAGGCGCGGGTGTTGTCGTTGCAGGAAGAACGCGAGCAGGCGGCCGAACAGGCGACCTTGCAGGTCGCTCGCGCCTATCTGGTCGTGCAGCTCTATGGCAAGCTGCTGGCCGACGCGAAAGACAACCTGATTTTTCACGACAAGCTGGCCGCCGATATGCGCGAGGGCGTGGCCCAGGGGGCGATGAGCGTTTCCGAGCGGCAGCAGGCCGACGAGCGGCGCCAGCAGGCGCGCGTGCGCCTCGCCGACGCGGAAAAGGATGCAGTGATCGCGCGCAATATGTTCGTTGCGCTGGTTGGTCGCGAGCCCATTGATCTGGAACCCGCGCCCAGCGCCGCGACGGCGCTGGCTCCAACGCTGGAAACCTCGATTGCCAATGCCCTGGGGGCTGACCCCAAGGTGCGCAGCGCGCGGCACGATGTCGCGACCACCCAGGCTCTGGTCCGCCGCGCCAGGGCCGATGGCTTGCCATCGGTCGATGCCCAGGGCAGCGCGCGCACCGGCAATGACTTCGACGGGTTCCGCGGCAAGACCAACGACTATTCGGCCATGGTCTCGATGCGCTGGCGCTTCTTCGATGGCGGGGTCAACGCCGCCCGGGTGCGCGAGGCGATGGGCAAGGCCTATGAGGCATCCGAAGCCCTGATCCTCGCCCAGCGCGAAAGCGAGCGCGGAGTGCGCGATGATTGGGAACAGCTCGGCACCTGGCGGACCAAGGCCGCCGAACAGGACCTGCACGTGCAGATCGCGCAGGACGTGGTCTTTTCCTATCGCGCCCAGTTCGGGATCGGGCGGCGCTCGCTGCTCGACGTGCTTGATGCGCAGAACGCCGCGTTCAGCGCCACCGGCGAGCGCGAGACGGCGCGGGCCAGCGTCCAGCTTTCGGAATATTCGCTCCTCGCGCGTGAGAACCGCCTGCGCGAGTTTCTGGGGGTCAGCGCAAAGCGCGCGCCGGGGCCGGAGTGACGGCGGAAAACCTTTTTCCGCCGTCGCAGTGAACGCCGCTCAGCAGCGCCCCGTCAGGCGGCGAGCTTGAGTTCGAGCCTTTGCCAGATTTCGACCAGCGCGGTCGTAAGATCCTTCATCATCGCCTCGTCGTGAGTCGGCCCGGGGGTGAAACGCAGGCGCTCGGTGCCGCGCGG
>JAFEEP010000576.1 GCA_018241045.1 Pseudomonadota bacterium
GAATCTGAAAGTCATTTCGCGCTGCGGCGCCGGAATGGATAGCGTCGATTTGACGGCGGCGAAAAATCACGGCATTCATGTGCTGAACACACCGGAAGCGCCGGCGCAAGCCGTCGCCGAGCTGACGCTGGGTTACATCCTGAGCTTATTGCGGCAAATCAACCCGATCGACCGGGCGGTGCGCAACGGTGAATGGCCGCGCACGCAAGGCCGCTTGTTCGCGGCGCAAACCGTCGGCGTCATCGGCCTGGGACACATCGGCCGCCGCGTCGCACGCTTGTGCCAGGCGTTTGAAGCCACGGTGATCGCGCACGATCCGTACGCCACGCAAGTACCCGGCGGCGTCACACTGGTATCGCTGGAACAATTGCTGGCCAGCGCCGACATCATCACGCTGCATACGCCGTATAGCACGGCTATGCACCATATGCTGGATGCCAAGGCATTCGCCGCGATGAAACCCGAAGCCATCGTCATCAACGCCGCACGCGGCGGACTGGTCGACGAAAGCGCGCTGCTGGCCGCGCTGCAATCCGGCAAAGTCAGCGCCGCAGCACTCGATGTATTCGAGCAGGAACCGTATCACGGCCCGCTCATCGAAAACGGCAACGTCATTCTGACTTCGCATGTCGGTTCCCTGGCGCGCGAATCGCGCCAGCGCATGGAAATCGAAGCAGCGGAAAATTTGTTGCAAGGTGTGATCAAAGCAGGTCTCGTCAATAACGGGTAACACTATGGTGAATGAACAAGTTGTAGTATATGGCGCCAGCGGTTTTCTCGGCAGCCATGTCGCGGACGCATTATCGGCAGCGGGCTACCGGGTGCGGCTGTTCGATCGCAGCCCGTCGCCGTATCTGAAAAGCAATCAGGAAATGATCATCGGCGACATCATGAATCTCGATCAAGTGATCGAAGCTGCCAAGGGCACTTCGATCGTGTACAACTTCGCCGCGATCGCCGACATCGACGAAGCCAACGACAAGCCCATTCCCACCGCCACCATCAATGTGCTGGGCAATATGCACGCGCTGGAAGCCGCCCGTATCGCCGGTGCGCGCCGCTTTGTGTTCGCCAGCAGCATTTACGTCTATTCCGAATCCGGCTCGTTCTATCGCGCCAGTAAACAGGCGGCGGAACGCTTCACCGAAACCTACCACGAGCGCTACGGCCTGGATTACAGCATTCTGCGCTACGGTTCGCTGTACGGACGGCGCGCCGATAAGCGCAACGGCATCTACCGCATGCTGCACGAAGCCGTTGAACATCATTCCATCACCTATAAAGGCAGCGGCGACGCGATGCGCGAATATATCCACGTAGAAGATGCAGCGCGCATGAGCGTGCAAATACTGGCGCCCGAATTCGCCAACCGGCACATGATTCTGACCGGCCAGGAAAGGTTGCGCATCAAGGATGTCATGACGATGATCTCGGAAATCCTGCCGTGGCCGGTGGAATTGCATTTCGACGAAGCCAATGCGGTACACCATTATCAGATCACGCCATACGCCTTCCAGCCGCGCATCGGCCGCAAGCTGGTACTGAACGAGCATGTCGATCTGGGACAAGGCATCCTCGACTGTTTGCGCGAAATCCATCAGGATTTGCACCACGGCGATGAAAACGACGACGCCACGCCGTCCACGTCGGACAACCGCGCCTAATCATGAACAATTTTAACTGGCAAGCGATCATTTTCGACTTCGACGGTGTCGTAGTCGAATCCGGCAAAATCAAAACGCAAGCGTTCGCGGAACTGTACCGCCCGTACGGCGAAGACATCGTCGCGCAAGTGGTGCAATTCCACACGCAAAACGGCGGCATGTCGCGTTACCGCAAATTCCGCCACTTTCAGCAGCATTTTCTGCACCAGCCGCCGCTGACCGAAGCGGAAGAACGGCAACTCGACATCCGTTTCTCCGAACTGGTCGTTGAAGCCGTCATCGCCGCCGATCCGGTGCCCGGCGCAATCGAACTGATCCGTCAGCAATCCGGCAGAATCCCGCTGTTCGTCGCTTCCGGCACGCCGGAAGCCGAGCTCAAAGTCATCGTCGAACGCCGCGGCTTAGCGCCTTATTTCACCGCTGTTCGCGGCGCACCGGCACTGAAAAAAACCATCATCGCGGAAATCCTCGCGGCGCACGGCTTGCAACCCGAAACGGTGCTGATGATCGGCGACGCGATGGCGGATTTGGAAGGCGCGCAAGCCAACGACACCGCTTTCCTCGGACGTGTTTTTCCCGGCGATCCGAATCCGTTCCCGGCGCATATCGAGGTCGTCCCGGATTTACGCGGATTGGTGCAGTAACATTGACAGTTCCAGAATGCAAAGGCGCGTTTATCCGGATATCGAATCGCTAAGCCAAGGCTTCGCCGAATTTGCCGCTGCCGCACTACGCGACACCCTGAGCCGCAAACCCCAAGCCACCCTCGTCGTCCCCGGCGGCAGCACGCCGCGCCATTACCTGCCCGCGCTGGCAAACTGTAAATTGCCTTGGAATCGGATTACCGTCACGTTGTCCGATGAACGTTGGGTCGATGTCAACGATGATCAATCGAATGAACGATTGGTAAAACAATACTTGATGCAGCACCTCCCGGAGCATGCACGCTTTGTCGGACTGAAAACCGCACACGACAATCCGGTCGACGCCATCGAAACCCTTCATCAACGCC
>JAFEEP010000577.1 GCA_018241045.1 Pseudomonadota bacterium
CCTCCATGGTCTTGCCGATCTTGATGCGCTCGGTGATCGACTTGAACTCCTCGCCCACGGGGCCTGGGACTTCGGTGGCGATCACTCCCAGCGTCTCGGTCACCGGCAGGCCCGAACGCAAGCCGCGGACCAGCAGCTCGATCGCGTCGGGAAACTTGGTGGTGAAGTTGACGGTGCGCTTCTTGATCGCGCTGCTGACCACCATGTGCGGAATGCCCGCGCCGACCATCACGCCGAAGCCAAGCGACAGCATCGGCGCCCCGGTCTTGAGGTACATCAGCACGCAGACCGTCAGCGCGATCCCGCCCGAAGCATAAGCATATTGGGTCAGCGTCCAGCCCTTGCCGGTGCGGTGCAGGCGCAGCGCCAAGGCGGCGATACGCGATTCCGAACCAGCGATCTGGTGCATCTTGGGCTTGCGCGCGGCGACAGCCTTCTTGAGCTGCGCCTCGACGCGGTCGATGGTGCTTTCGGAGTGGCGAAAGCGCAACGCCTGAAGCCGACGCGCGCTTTCCTTGGCCGCCGAGGGACCGGACAAGCCCAGGTAACCAAGGACCATGAAGGCCATCAGGCCCCCCGCCACGAGCAGAAGCTGGATCATGCTCATCTGCGTTTCACGCCTTCCTTTTCAGGGCTGGCACCACCTGCCCGCAGGCAGGGGCGCAGCCGGATCCGCATCAAGCCTGAGCCGGAGCGGGGGTCTTGTCCTTCTTGGGCAGCAGCGCCTTGAGGTCGAGCTTGCCGAGCAGCGACGACTTGGCCTTGACGCCATCGTCCACCACTTCGCCTTCGCCAACGCCACGGATCGCCTTGGCGACGTCACGGATCACGCTGCCGGCCTTGCTGCTGCGGTTGGCATCGGCAAAGGTCTGGCCCAGCTTGGCCGCGTTGGTCGCCGCCTTGATGTCATAGGGGATCGTGAACCCGATCTTGCGCTCGATCGAGGCTTCGAAGTCCGCCTTGCTGATCTCTGCCACGCCGCCCTGGACCTTGTTCGCGATCACGATCGGCTGGATGTGTGCGGCGTTGGTCTTGAGCCACGAGAGGATGCGGATCGCATCGCGCGCGCCGGCCAGGGTCATTTCGGTGGTGAGCAGCACCACGTTGACGTCCGCCAGCAGGTGCGGGAAGTTGATCAGCATATTGCGCGGCAGGTCGATGATCGTCATCTCGAACGCCTGGCGGAATTCTTCCTCAAGCTGGACGAAGGCGGCGCCGTCGGTCATCAGTGGCGAATTCATCGGAGCTTCCGCCGAAAGGATCGCTAGGTGATCGTTGGCGCGGATCATCGCGCGTTCGATGAACAGCCCGTCGATGCGGCCCGGGTTCTCGATCGCGTCCGTCAGGCCGCGGCCCGGCTCGAGGTCGAGCGCCAGGGCGCCGGTGCCGAAGTGGACGTCAAGGTCGAGCAGCGCGGTCGGCATCTTCTCGTCGGCGCTGAACAGCCAGGCGAGCGAGGTGGCGAGCGTCGAGGCGCCGACCCCGCCGCGCGTGCCGATGACCGCGGTCGAGATGTGGCGCTTGGCCGCAGCCGGATCGTGCTGCTTGGGCGCGGTGAACACCGCCTGGGCGTTCGACAGCGCGTCGCGGACCTGGCCCGGTGACAGGGGCTTGAGCAGGTAGTCGTGGATCCCGCTCGCGATCAGGTCGCGATAGAGGCGCACGTCGTTGACCTGGCCCACCGCGATCACCACCGTGCCGGGCTCGCAGACCTCGGCCAGGGCGTTGATGTCGGACAGCGGATCGCCGCTTTCCGACAGGTCGACCATCAGGATGTTGGGGCTGGCGGTGATCGAGAGCGACTGGACCGCGTTGCGCAGCCCGCCCTTGTTGCACTTCTCGGGCTGCCAGCCCATTTCGATCACGACGGGGCGCAGTACGTCCAGCGCGGCTTCATCACAGATGAAGGCGTTGAAGGCGTCGCGGTTGCCGGGAGTGCCGGGCTTCCAGGGAGCGTTCATGGCTTACTTCCCGTCCTTGGTGGATTCTTGCTTCAGTCCGCCTTCGCCGGTCGGCTTGGCTTCGCGATAGCTGTCGATGGCCTTGGTCGAACTCATCACCACGGTGTGCCCGCCACCGTCGGCACCCTTGATCAGGTGTTCCGGATCGGCGACCATCGCGGCGATGTTCGAATTGACAGCGCAGCCGTAGTTGCTGCTCGTCGCGTTGTTCAGCGACACGTCGGTCTTGGCCGACCAGTCCGGGCAGCCCGGAACGTGGGCGGTCGAGCGGGTGACGATCACCCGCACCGTGCCGGCGTTGATCGCGCCGGGCGTGGCCGGTGCTTCATCGCCGACCAGCATCGAGAAGCGGCTGGCGACGGCTTCCACACCAGCGCGGGTTGCCGTGCTGTTCAGCGGATCGTCGATCGAGATGCGGTCGCCATAGCGCAGGTCCATTGCCTCGAACCAGCCGGCCAGGCGGCGTTGCTCGGGAAGCGACAGCCCGCCGGGGCCGCTGGTCACGTCAAGGGTGAAGTTGGTCCGCTCGACGATCGGCTGGTGGACACTGTTGAGGCTCTTGTTGCCTCCGGCCACGCCGCCGCAGCCGCCAAGGGCCAGGCCGAGAGAGAGGGTGACGGCCGCGCAGAGCGCCGTGCGGTTCATTCGGTTACGCATGGGTCTTCACCTCTCAATTCAGGCTGAAACCGGGGGCCGCATCCTTCGATGCTTCCGCGGACCGCGCCTTGCGCTTGCTCTTCTTGTCTTCCTTGATCGGCGCCGGAGCGGCGTCGAGCTCGCCGACCTTGGGGCCGGTGACGGCCGACGGCGCGGCGCTCGGCTTGGGCCGTTCGGCGCCCGACTTGCCGTCGCTTTCCATGTGGCCCAGCAATTGCTGCAGCGTGTTGGCGTTCTGATAGCCGTCGGTCGGCAACTTGATGTCGTTGGCGTTGACCGGGTTGACCAGATACGGCGTCACCACGATCACCAGCTCGGTCTCGCCGCGCTGGAAGTTGGTCGAGCGGAACAGCGAACCCAGGATCGGGATGTCGCCCGCGCCGGGCATCTTCTTCAGCGTGTTCTGTGCCGAATTGCTCATCAGTCCGGCGATCATGAAGCTCTGGCCCGAACCCAGCTCGATCGTGGTTTCGGCGCGGCGCACCGTCAGCGCTGGAACCTGGAAGCCGTTGAGCGTGATCGCCCCCTGGCTCGACAGTTCGGACACTTCGGGGCGGACCCGCATCGAGATGCGACCGTTGGCCAGCACGGTCGGGGTATAGGCGAGGCTGACGCCGAACTTCTTGTATTCGACCGAGGTGGTGCCCAGGCCCTGGCTGATCGGGA
>JAFEEP010000578.1 GCA_018241045.1 Pseudomonadota bacterium
CAGCCGCCACCGGCGATGCGCATGTCCTCGCCGAGGAGCAGGTCGACTCGGCAACGGTCACCATCGACGGTGAGCCGCTGTTTCGCGTGATCGGTGTCTCGTCCTACCCGGCTGCGCGGCGTGCAGCGCGCGTTGTCGAGCGCATCGAGACTCTAGCCAACGATCGCCAATTCGATCCCGCAAGCCTCAAGATCGTCGACATGAACGGCCTGGCCATCGTCGCCGGCGACACGATCGTCATGCGGGTGTTGGAGGCCGACGCGACGCTTGAGCGCGTGAGCCGGACGACACTGGTGAACGCCAATCTGACGCGGATTCGCCAGGCCGTCACCGACTACCGCGCGCTGCGCACGCGCGAAGCACTACTCAGCGCCGTCGGCCGGGCACTGGCCGCCGCCGCGGCGGCGGCGGCGCTCATCGCACTCGCGCGCTGGTTGTTCAAGGCGGCGCAAACCCGCTTGCAACACACGCACGAGCGCAACGCCGCAACGCCCGTCGGCGGCGCCATTCCTGCCCTGCGCCGCGACGCGCTGCAGGCAGCGACGCAGCGCGCGCTGGGCGTGGCGAAGATCATCATCGTCATCACGCTGGCACTGGCCTGGGTGCAATACGCACTGGGCCAGTTTCCCGCCACGCGCGGGTTCGCGCGCGGCATGCTCGCACAGATCATCTCGCCGCTGACGACCATATGGCGCGGGCTGGTCGGCGCGGTGCCCGACCTGACCTTCCTGGCCGTCCTCTACGTCGTGACACGTTTCGGGCTGGTGCTGATGCAGCAGTACTTCGCGGCGCTGGAGCGCGGCACCCTGAGGGTAGCCGGCTTCGACCGCGACTGGGCCCAGCCCACCTACAAGCTGCTGCGCGTGGTGGCCGTGATCTTTGCGCTGGTGGTGGCCTACCCGTACATCCCCGGATCAAGCACCCCAGCCTTCAAGGGGGTCTCGGTCTTCGTCGGTGTGCTGTTCTCGCTCGGTTCCTCCTCGGCCATCGCCAACCTCATCGCCGGCTACACCCTCATCTACCGGCGCGCCTTCAAGATCGGCGACCTGGTGAAGCTCACGGGTTGCATGGGGATGGTCACCGCGGTGCGCCTGCAGGCGACCCACGTCAGGACGATCAAGAACGAGGAAATCACCATCCCCAACTCGGCCATCATGGCGGGGCAGGTCACCAACTTCAGCGCACTGGCGCGTAGCGAGGGCCTGGTTCTGCACACCAAGGTTCGCATCGGCTATGGCGTACCCTGGCGACAGGTGGAGGCGATGCTGCTGGAGGCCGCGCGGCGCACGCCGGGGCTGCTGTCCGAGCCGCCGCCGTCCGTGCAGCAACTCGCACTCGGCGAGTTTGGCGTGACCTACGAGTTGAATGCCTATTGCAATGATCCGTTCAGCATGGTGGGCCTTTACTCCGGCATGCATCGCAACGTGCTCGACGTCTTCAACGAGTACGACGTCGAGATCACGACGCCCTCCTACTCGGAAGACCCGCATGAGCGCAAGGTCGTCCCGCAGGAGCGCTGGTATAGCGCGCCGGCCCGACCGGCGGCACCCGATCCCACGACATGACCGCCATGGCCCCCCCCCCCCGCGCGACGCCGCCGAACGCCATCGCCGCGCCGGGAAGCTGCCTGCAGCGACGCGACAGAGCGCGCGTGCGTCGCACGAGGTGTCAAAAAATAGACAGCCTTTCCGTGTAGTCTGTGCCAGACAGAGAATCAACCGAGCCGCACGGACTCAATGACCAGGGAGAAGATATTATGAATACCAGCGTTCAACCCACGATGCCCTACAAGGGCAACGACAGGCTGCTTTTCGGCATCATCATGGGCGTCGTCGCGTTCTGGCTGTTTGCCCAGACGACGCTCAACATCGCCCCCGACATGAGTCGCGACCTGGGCATGGATGCGAACACGATGAACGTCGCGGTGTCCATCACCTCGCTGTTCTCCGGCATCTTCATCGTGGTGCTGGGCGGCCTGGCCGACCGTGTCGGCCGGCTGAAGATCACGCGCATCGGCTTTTACCTGAGCATCGCCGGTTCGGTGCTGGTGGCCATCACGCCGCCGGGGGCGTTGGCAGCCCCCGTCATGCTCACGGGCCGTGCGCTGCAAGGCCTGTCGGCCGCCTGCATCATGCCGGCCAGCCTGGCGCTGGTGAAGGCTTTTTGGGACGGCGCTGAACGCCAGCGCGCCATCAGCATGTGGTCCATCGGCTCCTGGGGCGGTTCGGGCCTGTGCTCGCTGCTTGGCGGCCTGATGTCGCAGAACTTCGGCTGGCGCTCGATCTTCTGGGTGGCCGCCGCGGTGAGCCTGCTCGGCCTGTGGATGATGCGCGGCGCGCCCGAGAGCAAGGCCGAAACCAAGGGCGCGTACAAGTTCGACCTGCCCGGCGTGCTGGCCTTCATGGTCGCCATGGTGGCCCTGCAGGTGCTGGTGACGCAGGGCAACAAGCTGGGCTGGACCAGTCCGGCGGCCCTGGGCCTGCTGGTGGTCACGGTGGTGTTCGGCTGGCTGTTCGCCCGCATCGAAGAGAAAGCGTCAAATGCGTTCTTCGACTTCAGCCTGTTCAAGAACGCGACCTACACCGGCGCGACGATCTCCAATTTCCTGGTCAACGGCGCCGCCGGCACGCTCATCGTGTCGCTGCAGCTGGTGCAGCTCGGCGGCGGCATGAACGCCCAGCAGGCCGGCTTTCTGACCCTGGGCTACGCGATTGCCATCATCGCCTTCATCCGTGTGGGCGAAAAGCTGCTGCAGCGCTTCGGCCCGCGCAAGCCGATGATCTGGGGTTGCCTGATCACGGGCCTGGCCATCCTGCTGGTGTCGCCCTCCCACCTGTTGCTGTCGGACTACAAGACCCTCGCGGTCATCGGCTACACGCTGTTCGGCGTCGGCCTGGCCTTCTATGCCACGCCCTCGACCGACGCCGCGCTGTCGAACCTGCCTGCCGCCCAGACGGGCTCGGGTTCGGGCATCTACAAGATGGCTTCGTCGCTCGGCGCCGCCTTCGGCGTGGCGATTTCCGCCGCCATCTTCACCGCGCTCAGCGGCGACAACTCCAGCGTGAACTGGCTCGATGGCGTGATCACCTTCGCCGGCCGCCAGGACAACCTGGCCGTGCGCGAAGCGGCCATGGTGGCGCTGGGTTTCAACGTGCTGATGGTCGCGATGGCCATCGTCTCTATCATGCTCACCGTGCCCAAGGGGACGAAGGCGCAGGCCTGAATCCCCCACCATTCCACTTCCCACTTCCCACTTCCCACTTCACTTGATCACTACTGGAGCTGTCATGAATGCCCTCACTGAAGCCCTCGGCGCCGCCGATGCCGCCATGCTGGCCGAACTCGAAGCGCTCTACAAGGATCTGCACCAGCACCCCGAGTTGTCGATGCAGGAAGTGCGCACCGCGAAGATCGTCGCCGACGCGATGCAAGGCCTCGGCTACGAGGTGACGACCCAGGTCGGCGTGACCGGCGTGGTCTGCGTGATGAAAAATGGCGACGGCCCCACCGTGATGCTGCGCGCCGACATGGACGGGCTGCCCATGGCCGAGAACACCGGGCTGCCGTATGCCAGCACCGTCACGGCGCGCGACGCGGACGGCGTCGAGGTCGGCGTGGCGCACTCGTGCGGCCACGACATGCACGTCACCTGGATGATCGGCGCCGCGCGCATCCTGGCCGCGAACCGCGGCGCCTGGAGCGGCACGCTGATGATCGTGTTCCAGCCGGGCGAGGAAACCGCCGAGGGCGCCAGCGCCATGGTGGGCGACTGGGATGAGAAGGGACAGGGGCGCTTTCCCAAGCCCGACATCATCCTGGGCCAGCACGTGATGGTCGGCGCGGCGGGCACCGTGAACTACCGCCCCGGCGTCACGCTGTCGGCGGGCGACAGCCTGAAGATCCAGCTGTTCGGGCGCGGCTCGCACGGCTCGCAGCCGCAAACCTCGATCGACCCGGTGATCATGGCCGCCGCGACCACGATGCGGCTGCAGACCATCGTCTCGCGCGAGATCGCGCCGACGGTCCCGGCGGTGCTCACCATCGGCTCGCTGCAGGCCGGCACCAAGGAAAACATCATCCCCGACGACGCCACCATCAAGCTGAACCTGCGCACCTTCGACGAAGACACGCGCGAGTACATGCTCAAGTCGATCCGCCGCATCTGCTGCGCCGAATGCGATGCCTCCGGCGCCGAGCGTCCGCCCGAGTTCACCACCATCAACCGCTACCCGCTGACCGAGA
>JAFEEP010000579.1 GCA_018241045.1 Pseudomonadota bacterium
ATAGCGGGCGAAGTATTCCATAGCACGCCGGGCCGATGCGGCGCTGGCGTCCGGCACGGTGAGTGCCGGCGCCGCATCGGTGAAGGCAAAGTGGGCGAAGGCGCGTGGCCCGGCACGGTGGCCCGCATCGGGGAATGGCGTGCCGTCATCCTCCGCGCTTTCCAGTACCCGCAGCACGGGAGCAGGGAGCAGCGGCAGCGGCGCGCCCGGCTGGGCCACCTGCACCACGCCCCGCAGGGCCAGCCGCTGCGCCAGCTCGGCCAGCACCTGCCGGTGCCATTCCAGCGTATGCGCGGCCTCTTTCTTGGGTTTGTCGCTCCTGCCAAAGCCGATCAGGTCGGGCGCCACCACGCGGTCGCCGGCGGCGGTGAACACCGGCAGCATGTGGCGGTATTGGTAGCTCCAGCCCAGGCCGCCATGCAGCAGCAACCAGGTGCGCCGCGCATCGCGCGGGCCCTCGTCCAGATAGTGCAGGCGCAGGCCGGCCAGCGCCGGCAGGTCGCTGACGTAGTGCGGCGCCCAGGGGTAGTCGGGCAGATCGGCAAAGGCACGATCCGGCGTGCGCAGCGCGTCCTGACGCAGCGGGTGCGCGGCCAGTTGCTGCGCACGCTGGGTGCGGCGGCGCGCGCGGAAAAAGTCCTGCAGCAGCGCGCCGCACTCCTCGGCCAGCACGCCGCCCACCACCTGCGTCTGGTGGTTCAGCAGCGGCTCGGCAAACAGGTTCACGACCGAGCCCGCCGCGCCCGTCTTGGGATCGGCCGCGCCATACACCACGCGCGGCAGGCGCGCGTGCAGCATGGCGCCGCTGCACATGGGGCAGGGTTCCAGCGTCACGTAGAGCGTGCAGCCGTCGAGCCGGTAGTTGCCCAGCCGCTCGGCCGCTGCGCGCAGGGCGGCCATCTCGGCATGTGCCGTGGGGTCGTGGCCGGCAATCGGGGCGTTGCCTCCGGTGGCAATCACCTCGCCAGCACGCACCAGCACCGCCCCCACGGGCACCTCCCCGGCCTGCTCGGCGGCGCGCGCCTGGGCCAGGGCCACGCGCATCCAGTGGGCGTCGTCGGATTCATTCATGTCTTGGCAGATCGACTGCAATCACCGGAGTGAGGATATTGCGTATTGCGCTTGATGCTTTTTTGAGGAAATACGTCATTGCATTAGTACGGAATTTTTACATATTTTCCGACAATTCAAGGGAGTCACTTACACCAATGCTTGACGACAATAGTCTGAATCGTGTATTCAGCTTCTAGAGTAATTCTGACTATGGAAAAGGAGAGCAGAGATCATGAAAAAAATCATCAGCACCGTGGCCACCTCATTATTTCTGGGCACTGCCACGACGGCCGCCACGGCTTCGGCCGTTTTCAGCTACGGCTTCAGTGTTACATCCTACGATTGTTTTCTGCCTGGTTGCGTCGAGGAAGATTACTTCAGGGGAAAGCTTGAATCCATGACGCTGAACCTGACTCAGCAGGCCGTCACGGACGGGCAAGCAAAATTGCACTACACCACCAAGGACTGGGGCAGCAATATCCCTTGGACCTCGAATGTAACAAACCAGGGTTTTTCTTCTGTCGGATTGGATGCATGGAATGTATCCCTGGATTTTGATCAAGGCATTTGCAAATCACTCTGGATATGCAACGTTGAAGCCGCCCTTTCTGTCGCCGGACTATTGACAGGGCTGTTCAAATTGGACACGAACCACGACAACGTCCATATGAGTTCGTCCGGCTCAAACACCTGGAGTGGCTACATCTATTCCGATGGGCCATTCATGACCTCTTCGCCCGGTCACTTTCCTACATTCACGGGCGAGTGGCAGCTGCAGAAGGTGGTTCCGGAACCAGGACAATGGCTTTTGTTCTTAACCGCGCTGGCTGCACTTGGCTTGATGCGTCGGGGCAAATCGCGCGGATAGCGGCCACTCCAACATAGTCAACAGGTCTATCAGGCCCAGCGGGCCGGGCCCCCTGCGCCTACGGCTCCCGCGCGCCTCCCACCAACCCCAGGCGCTGCATCCAGTCGGCCAGCGCGCGCTCGTCGGGCGTTCCTGCGCGGTAGCGCGCATGCAAGGCGGCATGCGACTCCTTGCGGTGCTGGTTGAGCTTGAGCTTGCACTGCATATCCAGCACGCGCAGCTCGAAGGCCACGATACCGGCCAGCATCTTGTGCGCGAACTCCTCGCCCAACGCCCGCCACTGCGCGGCGTAGGCGGGCTCGTGGTCGCCTATCAGGGCCTTGAGCAGCGCGTCCTTGTCCTGTGCGCCGTCGATCAGCGTGGCGCGCACGCGGCAGTGCACGGCCAGGTAGTTCCAGCTGGGCACGCGCGCCACGTCCGGGTAGACGGCGGGCGACAGGTAGGCGTGGGGGCCCTGGAAGGTCACCAGCGCCTCGGGCCGTGCCTGCAGATAGCGCCAGTGGGGATTGGGCCGCGCGCAGTGGCCCAGCAGGACCAGCGCATCACCGTCGCCCTCCTGCACATGCAGCGGCAAATGGGTGACGAAGGGAAAGCCCTCGTCGTCGTTGCTGATGAGGCTGGCGAACGGGTGCGCGCGCATCAACGCCAGGGCGTGTGCGCGGTCCTTGGATGCGAATTGCGGCGGCAGGTACATGAGCGTGGCGGGGATAGGGTCTGGGCAAGGCAGGAATGTAGCCGCACTGGGATAATCCCGGCCCTATGTCTCTCCTGCCCCACCAGCTCGAACTGCTCTCCCCCGCGCGCGACGCCGACATTGGCATCGCCGCCATCGACCATGGCGCCGACGCCGTCTACATCGGCGGCCCGGCCTTCGGCGCGCGGGCCACGGCTGGCAACGACATCCGCGACCTGGAGCGGCTCATCAACCACGCGCACCGCTTCGGCAGCCGCATCTTCATCACGCTCAACACCATCCTGCGCGACGACGAGCTGGAGGGCGCGCGCCGCATGGCCTGGCAGGTC
>JAFEEP010000057.1 GCA_018241045.1 Pseudomonadota bacterium
AAGGCCGATGCACTGGCCATAGACACCGCCATCGACATGCTGCTGCGCGGCTACTGATGCTGGTCGGCAATTGGTGGCAATTGGTGGAGATCGCCCGCCCGGGCGAGGCCCGGCCAGCCACATCACAAAGAAGAGCTGCTTGCGCTTTATCAGCAGGGGATAGAGCCAAAAAATAATTGGAATCCGACCTCAATTGCGCGCCAATTACTCGACCCCAATTACTCAGATGCGATCGCATCATGATGATTTAGAATCACAGACCAATGCCACTGCGCAGGAAGGAGGCCCGCCATGCGCACCACGATTGACCTGGAATACGACACCCTGATCGCCGCCAAGGAAATTGCCCGCATGGAAAACACCAGCCTGGGCAAAGTCATCTCGCGCCTGGTGCGTCAGGCGCTGACGGGCAATGCGGCAGCGCAGTCCACCACCGGCCTGGGCACCACCAGCACGGGCTTCGTGCCCTTTGAGCCGCGCGGCGTCGTGGTCAGTAACGAGCTGATCGACCGGCTGCGCGATGCCGACGGTGTATAGGCCATGCGCGCCCTGCTGGACATCAACGTACTGATCGCCCTGCTGGACGCGGCGCACATGCACCACGCCCGCGCCACGCAATGGCTGCAGCAGGACATTGCCCACGGCTGGGCCTCCTGCCCGCTCACGCAAAACGGCTGCCTGCGCATCATGGCCCAGCCCGCCTATCCCCAAGCCCTGCCGCTGGCCGCCGTCGCCAGCCGCCTGGCACAGGCCGCGGCCCACCCCGCGCACGCCTTCCTGGCCGACGACTACAGCCTGCTGGACGCCGGCCAGCTGCACTGGCAGCACCTGCTGGGCCACCGGCAAATCACCGACAGCTACCTGCTGGGCCTGGCCGTGCGCCACCAATGCCGCTTCGTCAGCTTTGACGCCCGGGTGAACCTGCACGCCGTCCCCGGCGCAAAGCCAGAGCATTTGGTGACGCTGTAAAGACGACGGGTGCGTAAAATTGGAATCCGACCCCAATTACATTCGTTGTTTGGGCATTGCACTGGCGGATGGCAAAGCCGCCGAGGGTAAGAGGCCCGGGTTGCGTTCTCTACGCAGCACCGCCGCGGGGATCGGCGCCGTGATTACGGGGTGCTGTCACGGCGGTCACGATCGCCGAAATGGGCGGTCACGTTACCGAAACAGCCGGTCACGATGAGCCGAAATGCGGGGCTGGTCACGATGGCCGAAATGAGTGGTCACGATCCCGAAATCGCTGGTCACGTTGCGCCGAAATACGCACGACCTCATTCTCCCATCCGAATATATTCCCAATTCAACCAAAAAAAATGCCCAGCGCAAATCTGCGCTAGGCATTTAATCAGAAAAAATTAGAAGAAAAAGTATTATTTACTTGCACGAACCCGGAGCGTATTTTGCAATATCACCAGTTGTCGTGCACTTCCATTCAGTGATTTGTTTACCTTGGTCTTTATTTGAGCCAGACAAGTCCACTGCGTTCGCATTAATGTAAGGAGTTAGTTTCATCACTCCCGTCGGCGAAGCAGTGGTAACGCCAAGAGCTGTGAAATCCGGTGTAACTGTGACGACTCCATTTGCATCGGTTTCGATACTCTTAACCATCTTTGTTGGATTGGCACCGGCGCCACCAACATTTGCCTCGCAACCCCAAGTATTAGCTGCAACCGCAGCATCCGAACGCATAGTCTGCACAGCCTCGCTAATTGTTGTACGGCACTGGGATGCAGCAAGAACGACCTCCGCCCCGCGCGCTTTGATCGTGTAGTCTTTATAAGCCGGCAACGCCACGGCGGCCAAAATACCAATGATCGCCACCACGATCATCAGTTCGATCAGGGTAAAACCCTTTTGCAGATTTGCTTTCATCACAAGTCCCTCGGTTGAGTAAAAGAACAGGCACCGGGCCTGGGCGAAGGACTCAACGCAATCGGCGTGCCAGGCCCAAAGCGGCGCGAAAGTGGCAGGAAACATCGCCTTGTCGTCGTAACACGTAGACACGTAAAGTTACGTCGCTGCCATCCGGCGACACTTGCACACTTTTTGTCGCGGGTTTTTGGCGACACGGCGCGTGGGCAAGGCCCCGTAGAATCGGCGCATGCCTGCACAACCCGCCCCCTGCATCAGCCTGAACACCGCCGCCGTGCTCACGGGGCGCAGCATTCGCACCTGGCAGCGGCGCATAGAGGAAGGGCTGGTGCCGCGCCTGGGGGAAGAGCGCGGGCGGGCGCTGGTGGCGTTTGATGCGGTGCGGCCGGCGCTGGCGCTGCAGCTGGATGAGGCAGAGGTGGATCTGCTGGTGCGCGCCGATCAGGGCGACGCCACGGCCCAGGCCGAGGTGGGCGCGCTGTTCGCACTGGCGGCCCTGCGCGATGCCAAGGCGCCCGCGCCCTCGAATCTCGGGGGGGGGGGGCAGCGTTATACCCGCACTGCACTTTCTCACGCGGGCTGCCGAGCAGGGCGAGGCGGATGCCATGCACTGGCTGGGCCTGCTGCACGCCGCCGGGCTGGGCGAGGCCGGCGACGGCAACGCCCTGGCACTGATGTGGATAGCCAAGGCCGCGGCGCACGGGCATGTGATAGCGGCGCAGCAGCTGGCGGGCTTGCTGCCGGGGGCGCTGCCTGTAGGCCATATTGGCTAAATTGATAGCTCTACGCCCTTAACTGACGGGCGTTACGGCGCAGTTTCACCTGATTAGTGACAGGCCTCAGACACGGTTGCCAGCCCTCACCCCTGCCCTCTCCCAGAGGGAGAGGGAGTAATACCGGCGCAACCGGTCGCCCTCGCCCCTTTGGGGGCTATCGTATGCACACATCTTTTGAGAGCGGGTTACGCAGCATGGGCGGGGCTTGGGGCTGTTTCTCCCTCCCCTCCCGGGGGCTGGGGCGGGGGCCGGCCGCGTGACCACCAAAGCCTATTTGGGCGCACAGGCCAAGCCCCCATCCCCGCCTTCCCCCAGAGGGGGAA
>JAFEEP010000580.1 GCA_018241045.1 Pseudomonadota bacterium
ACCCCGACAAATTCAGCCTTCTGGTTTGCGAACTGCAGTTGGACAAAAGGCATCGGCAGGCCCGACATCGGGTGCGTCAGATTCTTCACGAACGCAGCGTCGATGTAGTCATTGACGTGGGTGTAATAAGGCGACAACCGAAGTGACCAGGCATTGTCAGTTCCCTTGAACTCGATTGCGGCACTGACCGTATCGGCGCGTTCCGGCTTCAGGTTCAGATTGCCAACATAGCCGTTGCCATCGCCATACCAGCCGATCATCCGGCTCGCCATGGTCCCGCGCCCCCAGGTGTAGCGTTCGTAGATGTTGGGTGAGCGCGCCTTGTGCGCATAGCCAAGCTCGATCGCGACCCCTGAAGTGGGAGCATAGCTCAGCAGCGCGGATGCGCTCCAGTTGTTGTCGGTGCGCTTGTGTCCCACCGCGTTGAAAGCGTTCGCCGCCGTGGCATCCGCCATGTTCATCATCGATGTGGAATAGGGCTGGACCTGCCCGGTATTCATGCGGACATGGTCAAGCCGCGCGCCGATCACGCTGGACAGCGTGTCGCTCCAGTGGGCCTCCCATTCGGCAAACCCGCCGATGCGGTCGCGCGTGCCGCCATTGATGTTCACGAAGGTGTTTGGCCCCATCATCATGTTGCCGGCTACCGGTGGCCAGTAGTCGTTCAGCCACTGGTGGTGGTATTCACCTCCGATGCGCAGCTTGTCACGCGCGGATACCGGCAGTTCGAGCTTGAGCGCGGTGCTGAAGGTATGGACCTCGGTGATCATCGGCATGGCGCCGGGGAGCTTGTCCTCCAGGAAGTTCATCTCGTGGTCGGTATCGCGGTAATCAGCCGTGAACTTCACCGAGCCCCAGTCGAATTCTCCGTCATAACCGGCGTTGAGGAACCACGACTTGTTGGAGACCATGTCCATCGCCTGGTTGGCGAAGCCTTCATAGGGCGAAAAGTGGTAGCCACCCTTCAGCTTGAACAGCCCGGCATCGTTCTGAAACGCGAGGGCGAGGGCATGGTCGGTCTTGGCGTATTCGGTCGAGCGGACCCGCCCGAGATCGCCACCGGCCTTGTATTGCTGTGCCTGGGTATAGGAGCCGGTGTAGGTTGCACTGAGGTTGGCATTGGCCACCGTCAGCAGCGCCGAGCCGCCAAAACCATCGCCGTTGGAACGATAGAACGCGGAAACCTCACCAGTCACCAGCGTGGTGCCGTCGCTAGCGAAGCGGGGAGCTACGCTCTCGACCGAGATGATCCCGCCGATGTTGTCGCCGCCCATGCTGACCGGCGCCACGCCCGGCACGACCCGGATCGATTCGATCGTCTGCGGAACCGTATAGGACAGCGGCGAATTCATGTCGTTGGGGCAGGACAGATCGATCGGCGCGCCATCAACCGTAATGCGCAGTCGCTGCTCGGACAGACCGCGCAGAGCCGGCATCGAGGAGAACCCGCCGCCCGAATTGGCGCTGACACCGGGCAACTGGCGCAGCAGATCGCCGGTATCGCTTGTCGCGTTGTGGCGGCGCTTGATGTCCTCGCGTGTCAATTCTCGTCCTGTCACCGGAGCAGTGCCCACGCTATCGGCCGCATTTGCGGCATCTGCATCGACCGGGGGCAGTTGCGTGATTTCCTGTGCGTGCGCGGCAAGCGGCAGCAGGGTGGATGAGGCGGCGAGCAGAACGCGCAGCGAGACAATTTTCGAATTCATGGAATGCCTTTCCTGGAGTGATGCTTGAAAGTTCGAAGGTCGGTTCAGCCGATCAGGCGCTTGAGCTTGGCAAGCGCCGTCGCGTCGGGCTCGTGGGCGTCGATCGTGCCCGAGAACTCGCCTCTGGCGGTCATCAGGTAGATCGCGGCAGTATGATCGATGGTATAGTCGCCGCCCGGCTGCGGGACTTTGGCGGAGTAGACCCCATACCCCTTCTTGATCTGGGCCAGCTGGGCTTCGGTGCCGGTCAGCCCGATCATCGGGGTGCCGAACAGCGCCACATAGTTTCCAATATCAGCCGGCTTGTCGTGGCCGGGGTCGACCGAGACGAAGACGATATTGAACTTTGCGCCATCCGGGCCGAGTTGTTTCCGGAGCCGTGCCATGCGGGCAAGACTGGTCGGGCATACATCGGGGCAACGGGTGAAGCCGAAGAAGATGGCATAGGGTTTACCCGCTAACGTCTTGTCGGTGACGCTCGATCCATCCGGGGCGGTCAGAACAAACGGACCGCCGAACGCACTGGCATATTGGCTGGCTGGATCGCCGGGAGGATGGCCGCGATCATAGATCACGGCCAGTGCGATCAATACGCTCACACCTGCAGCCACCCACAGGCCTGCGCGCAGCCGCGCCAGGCCCTTGCGCCCGGCTTTCTGCTCAGTGCCCTGCATGGCCACTGTCCATCGAGCCCGAGGAGGTCACGGGCAGAACCGAGACTTGCACTGTCACGCTGCCTGCGCGCTGGAAACGCAGCGTTACGGGAAAGCGCTCGCCTTGGCGCAGCTGGCGCGTCAGCCCCATGAACATGATGTGATAGCTGCCGGGCTTAAGTTCGAGCGTGCCTCTGGCTGGCACGGCGATGCCACCCTCGACTCGGCGCATGCGCATGATGCCGCCATCCATGGTCATGGTGTGGAGTTGCACTTCGGCGGCCACAGGGCTGGTGCCGGACAGGAGGCGGTCCGCTGCGGCTCCGCGGTTGGAGATGGTCATGAACCCGCCGCCCACGGACTGCCCGGCTGCCGTCTCGCGCGACCAGGCATGATGAACAGCAAGGCCCTCGGACTGGTTGGCTTGCGCCAGGGCGGAGGTGCCCAGGGCAGCCAATGCAGCCATCGGAACGAGAATTCTGGACTGAAGGAACATCATGGATTGCACTCCTGTGCGACAGAGCCGGCAGGTATTTCCTGTGCGGCGAGAGAGTGGGTGGGTTCGATGAAACCAAAGCCGAGCGCGGTGTCGGCAAGGCGCAACGCGGCGCAAGAACGATTGCCTTCCACACCTTGAGGCGGAATCGCTTCAGG
>JAFEEP010000581.1 GCA_018241045.1 Pseudomonadota bacterium
AACGCTCGCCAAGACGCTGCGCAACTGCGATCTCTACGAGTTCGCCAACACCGGCCACTGGGTGCAGTGGGAGCGGGCGGACGAGTTCAACGCCGTTACCCTGTCGTTCCTCTCGCAAGCTGACGCTTGACCATGGACCCGGACATCATCGTCGCGGGTGCTGGCCCGGTAGGAACGTGCCTGGCAATCGATGCCGCGATGCGCGGTGCGCAGGTGATCGTGCTGGAGCCGCGCGGAGCCGACGATCCGCCCGACGCCAAGTGCAACACAATCGCCGCAAGGACGATGGAGACGTTTCGCCGCTTCGGCATCGCCGACGAGGTGCGCGCGGCCGGTCTGCCCGACAATTATCCGACGGACACGATTTACACCACCAGCCTGTCAGGGCCGGAACTGACCCGCATCACCATGCCTGCGCGCAGCGAGCGCGGGAAGGCAGGATTCCATGACGATCTCTGGCCCACACCCGAGCCGATGGTTCGCCAGAGCCAGCTCTATCTCGAGCCGATTCTGCGCAAGAAGCTGCTGAGCCTGCCGGGCGTGCGCTTCATGCCTCGCACCGCCTTCGTTTCGTTCGATCAGGATGCGGACGGCGTGACGGTGACCTGCCGCAATGTAGACGATGGCAGCGAGGTATCCTTGCGCAGTCGCTACCTGGCGGGCTGCGATGGCGGCTCCAGCCCGGTGCGCAAACAGATGGGGTCGAAGCTATCGGGCGATGCCGAAATTGCCTGGACCCGCACCACGCTGATCCGGTCCGCCGAAGTCCGCGCGCTGTTCGGGAACCGTCGTCCAGCTTGGATGAGCTGGATCGCCAATGACAAGGTGCGCGGCAATGTCGTAGCGATCAACGGCGAAGACCTGTGGCTGGTCCATCGTGCCTTGCCGGGTAAAACGCGCGATTTCGAGGCGCTCGATTTCGATCAGTCGATCCGCGATGCCTTGGGGGTCGGGCCGGACTTCCCTTACGAAGTGGTCAAGCACGAGGACTGGGTCGGACGGCGTCTCGTGGCCGAGAAGTTCCGCGAGGGCCGGGTGTTCATTGCGGGAGATGCGGCTCACCTGTGGGTTCCTTATGCCGGATACGGCATGAACGCTGGGATCGCCGACGCGATGAACTTGTCGTGGCTGCTGTGCGCGGTCATAAAGGGCTGGGCCGATCCCGCCATCATCGATGCCTATGAGGCCGAACGACAGCCGATCACCGGCCAGGTCTCGCGCTTTGCGATGGCCAAGCTCGAGGAAAACGCCGCTGCGACGGGCGGCAGGGCAATTCCGGCGCAGCTCTCAAAGCCCGGACCGATCGGGGCCTTCCTGCGCCGCAAACTCGGCAGCAAGCTGTTCAAGATCAACGTCCCGCAAATGTCGCCCGAAGGGCTGAACTTTGGCTACTATTACGGCAGTTCGCCTATCATCGTGGCCGACGGCGAAGCCGCGCCCGACTACGATATGGGTAGCTTCACGCCTTCGACGGTTCCGGGTTGTCGGATGCCGCACTTCGCAGTGAACGGCAAATGCCTGCTCGACCTGCTCGGGCCGGACTATTCGCTGATCCGGTTTGATCCGGCGGTGCCGGTCGAAGCGCTGCTGGCTTCGAGCCTGCCGGTCAAGCTCATCGATGCAGCCGTGCCTGCCGACACCCCGGCGATCCGGCACAAGCTGATCCTGGTCCGGGCCGACACCCATGTTGTCTGGCGTGGCGACACTTTGCCTGCGAACGTGGCCGAACTGGCGCAAAAGCTGACAGGCAAGGGAATCACGGCATGACCGAGGCACCGTCTCTCAAGCTTGGCTATGTCGTCATCGAATCGGAACGGATCGACGACTGGCAGCGCTTCGCTGGCGAAGGCATGGGCATGCACGTCGAGCGCGTGTCCGACGATTTGCTGACTGTGCGCGTGGACGACCGCGAGCGCCGGATCGTCGTCAAGCGCGGGCCTGCGGAGGATGTGGTTTCGCTCGGCTGGGAACTCGCCGACGACGAAGCGCTGCGCGCGATGCGCAAGCACCTGGAGGCCAACGGGGTATCGACCGGCGCCGGTACCGCTGAAGCCGCCGCCCTGCGCGATGTGCCGGGCTTCTTCGGCTTTGACGGTCACAAGGGTCTGCGCTTCGAGTTTTTCACCGCGGCCAAGCGCACAAACCGGCCACTTGTTGCAAAGACCAGCGGCTTCGTGACCGGCGAAGGCGGGCTCGGCCATGCCGTGCTATTTACCCGCAAGCCCGAAGCGCTGCTGGCGGACTTGCAACGTCTGCTTGGCGCACGGTTGTCCGACACGATCACCGACAAACTCCAGGGCACCGAGATGGAGTTCTGGTTTCTTCACCTCAACGAACGTCACCACTCGCTGGCGGTCGCAGCGACCAAGGGGGTCCGGCTCGATCCGCTGCGGACCCGCGTGCAGCACCTGATGTTCGAGGCGGTCAGCTTCAACGACGTCAGCGACGCCTATCTGCGCTGCAAGGAACTGGGATACCGCATCGCGATGGGCATGGGCCAGCACCCCAACGACAACGGCGTCAGCTTCTATGCAATCAGTCCTTCTGGGTTCGAGGTCGAACTGGGGTTCGATCCGGTCAAGATCGGCGCGGACTGGGACGTGAGGCAATATCGCGGGATCAGCAAATGGGGCCATCGGCCCGAGTTTGAACCGACCAAAGCCGAAAAGCGTGCGACGATCTGGACCGCGCTCAAATCCCTCTTCCGAAAGTAACCAATCATGTCCGATATCCACGAGACCGCTGCAAGAGCTCTGCGTAACGCCTATTCGGGCGGCACCATCAAACCGATGCGGCAATGGCTCGATCCGGTCGATGCCGACGGGGCCTATGCGGTGCAGACGATCAACACCCGCTTCTGGGAAGCGCAAGGCCGCCGCATCGTCGGGCGCAAGGCCGGACTGACCGCGACGGCGGTGCAACAGCAGCTGGGCGTGGATCAGCCCGATTTCGGGGTATTGTTCGAGGACATGCGCGTCGGCGATGGCGGGTACCTCGATCCGGCGGGCTGCATTCAGCCCAAGGCCGAGGCGGAGATCGCCTTTGTGCTGGGCGCAGACGTCGCTTCGCCGGACTCCACGCCCGCTCAGGTTGCGGCGGCGGTGGCGAGCGTCCATGCCGCGATCGAGATCGTCGATAGCCGCATCGCCGACTGGAAGATTACCTTTGCCGATACCGTGGCGGACAATGGCTCCTCGGCCTTTTTCCTGCTGGCCGATCAAGGCCTGCCGATTGCCGGACTCGACCTCGAAGGAGCGGCGATGATCATGACGGTGAACGGCGAGGTTGCCTCGACCGGTATCGGCGCTGCTGCGCTCGGCAATCCGCTCAATGCTGCCGCCTGGCTGGCCCGCACCCTCGCGGAACGCGGCGAGCCGCTCAAGGCAGGCGACATTCTGCTCGCCGGTGCGCTCGGCCCGATGGTGGCGCTCAATCCGGGCGATCATGTGGAGACCAAGGTCGCCGGGATCGGCGCGGCCAGCTTTACCTACGGAAACGCCTGACATGGCCAAGACCAAGGTCGCGATCATCGGCTCCGGCAACATCGGCACCGATCTGATGATCAAGGTGATGCGCCTTTCGGACACGTTGGAGATGGGCGCGTTCGTCGGGATCGACCCCGACAGCGACGGGCTGAAACGCGCTGAACGGATGGGCGTGCCGATCACCGCGGAAGGGATCGACGGCCTGCTCGCGATGCCGGGGTTCTCCGACATCGACATCGTCTTCGACGCCACCAGCGCAGGCGCGCACCGGCATCACAGCGAGCGCGTGCTCGCGGCCGGCAAGCGCATGATCGACCTGACCCCGGCGGCGATCGGACCCTACGTGGTGCCTCCGGTCAATGGCGATGCGCACCTCGACGCCCCCAACGTCAACATGGTGACCTGCGGCGGGCAGGCGACAATCCCGATTGTCGCTGCGGTAAACCGGGTCGCGAAGGGGCACTTCGGCGAGATCGTCGCCTCGATTGCCAGCAAGAGCGCTGGCCCCGGCACCCGCGCCAACATCGACGAGTTCACCGAAACCACCAGCGCGGCGATCATGCAGGTCGGCGGGGCGACGCGCGGCAAAGCGATCATCGTCCTAAACCCGGCCGAGCCGCCGCTGATCATGCGCGATACGGTGTTCTGCCTGTGCGAAGAGGCTGACCAGGATGCGATCCGCCAATCGGTCGCCGACATGGTGGCCGAGGTGCAGAGCTACGTCCCCGGCTACCGGCTCAAGCAGGCCGTGCAGTTTGAACACTACGGCTCGAACCGCCCACTGCGCATTCCGGAAATGGCCGAAACCGGTCAAACCGAGTTCACCGGCCTCAAGGTCAGCGTGTTTCTCGAGGTCGAAGGCGCGGCGCACTACCTGCCCGCCTATGCCGGAAATCTCGACATCATGACCTCGGCAGCGCTGCGAACCGCCGAACGCATGGCGGAAAGGATGGCGGCATGACCTTCGATCCCACCCGGCAGAAGCTCTACATTCAGGACG
>JAFEEP010000582.1 GCA_018241045.1 Pseudomonadota bacterium
TCTGCTTGAGGCTGGAATGCCACAGCACTGGGGGCACCCCAAAGCGCGCCTCGAACCGGCGCAGGAAGTTTTCGGTGAGCGCGATTTCGGGCAGCAGGACCAGCACTTGCCGTTTCTGGCGGATCGCTTCGGCCACGGCCTCGAAATAGCATTCGGTCTTGCCCGATCCCGTCACCCCGTCGAGCAGGAAGGGCGCAAAATTGCCATCGCGCACCGCCGCGACAAAGCGCTGCGCCGCCGCAGCCTGATCGGGCGAAAGATCGGGCTGGGCGTAGTCGGGCCGGGCGCGGGGGTAGGGGCGGTCAAGATCGACCGTCACCGCCTCCAGCATTCCGGCGTTGACCATGCCGCGCAGCACGCCATCGGACACGCTGGCCAGTTCGGCCAGTTCGCGGATGCTGGCCTGCTCGCCATGCAGCGCATCCAATGCGGCGGCGCGCTGCGGGGTGAGGCGCGCGGGCTCGTGCCCGGTCAGGCGGTATTCGGTGGCCGTGCCTCCACCGCGCAGCGCTGCCATTGATCCCAGTGCCATCCGCGCGACGGCGTTCATCGGCGCGCAGTAGTATTCGGCGGTCCATTCGATGAGACGTCGCAGCGCGGCGGGCAGTGGCGGGACCGGCAGCACTTCCAGGATCGGGCGCAGCCTGGCCTCGGCCACCTCGGCGCCGGGCAGGCGGTCGGGTTCCCAGACGATTCCCAGCACCTGGCGCGGCCCCAGCGGAGCGAGCACCACCGCGCCGAATTCTGTCGTCATTCCAGCAGGAAGGCGATAGTCAAGGACGCTCAGGGCGGGATTGAAGACAAGGAGTCGGACGCGGGTCATGGATCGCATCCATATGGGGCTTTGATTGACCCGGCGTCACCCCCGCAACGCACAACTTTCGCCAGGAGGATCAAGGGGACCATGCAGCATATCGAGCAAACGGGTGTGGCCCGGCGCGGAGTCATCCTGGGCATGGGCGCGATGAGCGTACTGGCGTTGTCGGGCTGCACCGGGATGGGCGGTCTTTCGATGACCGAAGCGTTGAAGCGCCTCCTCACCCTGTCCTCGCAGAATGCCTTCGCCAAGCTGACCGCGTCGGGCGGGTTCTGGGACAGCACGGTCGCCCGGTTCGACCTGCCGGTGCTGTTCAGCGGCAGTTCGGGGTTGGTCAGGTCCCTGCTGACCTCGGGCGTATTCAAGGATCAGTTGCAGCACCAGCTGAACATCGTCGCCGAAAAGGGCGCGGAACGCGCCGCGCCGCTGGTGCTCGACACGATCCGCAGCGTGTCGATTCCGGATGCAGTCGGCTTGATCCGCGGCGGACCGACGGCGGCTACCACCTGGCTGCGCGGCCAGATGGGTCCGGCGCTGATCAACGCGATGATCCCCGGCCTGACCGACGCGATCCGGGTCAGCGGCGATCCGGTGCTGGGCAAGGCGATCGGCGCTCTGTCTGGCGTCGATGTCGGCCAGGTTGCCCAGGCCGTGGCCAACCGCGCCGACAATTCGATCTGGTATCAGATCGGGGCCGAGGAAAGCGCGATCCGCGCCAATCCGCAGTCGACCAACGATCCGGTGCTTATCGCCGCGCTGAAAATCCTCTAGGCTGCAAATCGCCCGGCGCGGGGCTTGGTTCCGCTCCGGTTTGGGGTCTATAGCGACGGGTGAATCGCCATCAGGAGCGCCCCGCCGTGAAGTTTTTTGCCGACACCGCCGAAATCGCCGACATCAAGGAACTGGCCGCCACCGGCCTGCTTGACGGCGTCACCACCAACCCCAGCCTGATCATGAAGTCGGGCCGCGACTTTCACGAAGTGGTCAAGGAAATCTGCGCGGTGGTCGATGGCCCGGTCAGCGCCGAAGTGGTCGCGCTCGATCACCCGACGATGATGAAAGAGGCGGAAAAGCTGCGCAAGATCGCCGACAACGTCTGCATCAAGGTGCCGCTGACCCCCGATGGTCTCAAGACCTGCAAGGCGCTGACTGGCGATGGCTCGATGGTCAACGTCACGCTGTGCTTCTCGGCCAATCAGGCGCTGCTCGCCGCCAAGGCCGGGGCGACTTTCGTTTCGCCCTTCGTTGGTCGCCACGACGACAACGGCTGGGACGGGATGGAACTGATCGAGGCGATCCGCCTGATCTATGACAATTACGATTACCAGACCCAGATCCTCGTCGCATCGGTGCGACACGGGATCCACGTGCTGAAGGCGGCTGAGATCGGCGCCGACGTGATGACCGCGCCGCCATCGGTGATCTGGGGCCTGTTCAAGCACGTCCTCACCGACAAGGGGATCGAGAGCTTCCTGGCGGACTGGGCCAAGACCGGGCAGTCGATCTGAGGGTTGGGTTTGTGCAGCGCTTGTCGAAGACCACGCGCTGCCCTAGCCCGAACTGACCATGTCCGACGAATCCCCCCTCGATCGCTTCAAGAGCGTCCTCGCCGGAACGGCCCGCGCCGTCGCGCATGAGCCTGAGGTCGAGGTGGCGTGGACCGCCGACAATCCGGTGCAGAACGGCAAGAATATGCGCCTGCCCATGCCGGGGCGGGGCTTGCCGCGCGATCAGGCGATGGAAGCGCGCGGCTTTGCCGACAGCTTCGCCCTGCGCCTGCGCCACCATGACGAGGCGCTGCACAATCGCATCGCCCCGGGGGAGGCGACTGCTCGCGCCGCTTTCGATGCGGTTGAGGCGGTGCGCTACGAGGCCTTGGGCGCGCGCGCCTATCCGGGGATGCGCGGCAACCTCGACGCGGCGCTGCAGGTCCGCACCCAGGGCGATCCGATCGCCCGCGCCAGCCGGGCGGATGAGGTCCCGCTGCCCACGGCGCTGGGCCTGATCCTGCGCGAACACCTGACCGGCCAGCCGGTCCCAGCCGCCGCCCGGGCCGGGGTAGACATGGTGCGTGACTGGATAGAGGAGCGCGCGGGCGCTGACTTCGACGCACTCGCGCTCAGTCTTGACGACCAGCAGGCTTTCCAGCGGCTGTCGCTCGATATGCTCCAGCATCTCGAACTGACCCGCGCCGACCAGCTCGAACCCGACACCGAGGATAGCGAGGACGAGGACGGCGAGGACGACGGCGAGGAACAGCCCGACGACAGCGAAGGCGCCGAGGACCAGAACCCCGCCGAAGCCGCCGCCGAACCGAGCGAGGGCGAGGAGGAAGGCGACAGCGAGGCCGAACGCCAGACGGAGGACGACAGCGCCGAGGCCGAGGAAGGCGACGAGGGCGAGGAGGGGATGCTCCCCGTCCGGCCCAACCGCCCGTGGACCGAGATTCCGGCGAACTTCGACTACAAGGCCTATACCCAGGCCTTCGACGAAGTCATCGCCGCGCCCGAGCTGTGCGATGACGAGGAACTGACCCGCCTGCGCGCCTATCTCGACGCGCAGTTGAAGGGTCTGCAAGGCGTGGTGACCAAGCTCGCCAACCGGCTGCAGCGCCGCCTGATGGCGCAGCAGAACCGTTCGTGGGATTTCGATCAGGAAGAAGGCCTGCTCGATGCCGCGCGGCTCGCCCGGGTGGTGATCTCACCCGGCCAATCGCTGTCCTACAAGATCGAGCGCGATATCGAGTTCAAGGACACGGTCGTCACCCTTCTGATCGACAATTCGGGATCGATGCGCGGGCGGCCGATCTCGATCGCGGCGATCAGCGCCGACGTGATGGCGCGCACGCTCGAACGCTGCGGGGTCAAGACCGAGATCCTTGGCTTCACCACCCGCGCCTGGAAGGGCGGGCAGAGCCGCGAGGCCTGGCTGGCGGGCGGCAAGCCGCCTCAACCGGGCCGCCTCAACGACCTGCGCCACATCATCTACAAGAAGGCCGATCAACCCTATCGCCACGCCCGCAA
Source organism: Pseudomonadota bacterium (assembly GCA_018241045.1). Lineage (GTDB taxonomy): Bacteria > Pseudomonadota > Alphaproteobacteria > Sphingomonadales > Sphingomonadaceae > Novosphingobium. Next base: position 3,841 of record JAFEEP010000582.1, read on the forward strand.
GAACCTGGGCCTGATGATGCGCGAGGGGCTGCTCAAGGAAAACATCGACGGCGAGGCGCTGCTCTGGGCGCATACCCGCCTGCTCGCCCGGCCCGAGGATCGCCGCATCCTGATGGTGATTTCGGACGGCGCCCCGGTCGACGATTCCACGCTCAGCGTCAATAGTGCGGGCTACCTCGAACAACACCTGCGCAAGGTGATCGACTGGATCGAGAAGCAGAGCCCGGTGCAACTGGTCGCCATCGGCATCGGCCACGACGTGACCCGTTATTACCGCCGTGCCGTCACGATCATGGATGTTGAACAGCTTGGCGGCACGATGATCGAACAACTGGCTGGGTTGTTCGAGGAGGAATAGGCTTGACCGACCGGTTTAATCGCACAATTAAACCGGCATGAAACCCTCTACTGTCACCGAAGCCGTCGCCTCCCGCCGCTCGATCCGGGCGTTTCTTGACAAGCCTGTCGACCCCGCCGTGCTGCGCCGGGTGCTCGATAAGGCGCAGAACGCGCCGTCTGGAGGCAATACCCAGCCGTGGAACGCCGCGCTGCTGACGGGCGAGCCGCTCGCCCGGCTGCTGGCCCACGTCGCCTCCGTCGTGCCTCAGGGGCGCGCGGCCTTTGCGCCGGAATACAACGTCTATCCGCCCGAGCTTGAGGGGCGCTATGAAGCAAGCCGCTTTGGCGTGGGCGAAGCGATGTATGCGGCGATGGGCATCCCGCGCGAGGACAAGCCAAGCCGCCTCAAGTGGTTCGCGCGCAATTTCCAGGCTTTCGGCGCTCCGGTGCTGATGCTGATCCACACCCCCCGCTACATGGGCCCGCCGCAATGGGCTGATATCGGGATGTGGCTGCAAACGGTGGCCCTGCTGCTGCGCGAGGAAGGCCTTGATAGCTGTATGCAAGAGGCATGGGCGGTCTATTCGCGCCAAATCCGTGAAATGGTGGTGATCCCCGAGGATCACATCTTCTTCTGCGGCATGGCGATCGGCTGGGGTGACCGCGATGTGGCGGTCAACCAGTTCCCGGTCCCACGCGAGCCGCTGGATAACGTGGTGCGCTGGGAGGGGTTTTGACGGGCAAGGGCGGCGCCTGAGCTTGTCGAAGGCCACGCGCCAACCTATGGCCTCGCGCCATGACCACGACCCCGCTCCACCTGTTCAACAGCCTGACCCGCAAACTGGAAGAATTCCAGCCCGTCCATCCTGGTGAGGCGCGGGTTTATACCTGCGGGCCGACGGTCTACAACTATCCCCACATCGGCAATATGCGCGCCTATGTCTTTGCCGATGTGCTGGGCCGGACGCTCAGCTTCAAGGGCTATGACCTCACCCACGTCATCAACATCACCGATGTCGGCCACCTGACCGACGACGCCGACGCGGGCGAGGACAAGATGGAGAAGATGGCGGCGGAACGCGCGCAATCCATCTGGGATATCGCCCGCCACTATACCGAAGCCTATTGGGCCGACGTCAAGGCGCTCAATATCCGCCAGCCTGCCCGCTGGACGATCGCTACCGAGTTCGTGCCCGCGATGATCGAATTCGCCAAGGGCATTGCCGACCGGCACTGCTACGAACTGGACAGCGGGCTCTACTTCGACGTCTCGACCGTGGCCGACTATGGCCGCCTCGCCCGCGCTCATACCGATGAAGGAGAAGGCCGGATCGAAACCGTCGAAGGCAAGCGCAACGCCGCCGACTTCGCGATCTGGCGCAAGACCCCGCCGGGCGAGACGCGCCAGATGGAATGGGATTCTCCCTGGGGCAGGGGCGCACCCGGCTGGCACCTGGAATGCAGCGTGATGAGCGGCGAGGTGCTGGGCTTCCCCTTCGACATCCACACCGGCGGGATCGACCACCGCGAGATTCACCACCCCAACGAGATCGCCCAGAACCAGGCCCATTGCTGCACCAACGGCCTCGACACGGCCGAAAACAGCGGCGCGCGGATCTGGATGCACAACAATTTCCTGGTCGAACGCTCTGGCAAGATGAGCAAGTCGAGCGGTGAGTTCCTGCGGCTGCAGCTGCTGATCGACAAGGGCTATCACCCCCTGGCCTACCGGATGTTGTGCCTGCAGGCGCATTACCGGTCGGAGCTGGAGTTCAGCTGGGAAGGGCTGGGGGCGGCGCTGACGCGATTGAAGCGGTTGGTGATGGGAGTGGAAAAGCTCCGCGAACGCGAAGAAAAAGGGCAAGACGGGACCTTTGACGTCGCGAAATACATTAGAGCTTTCGATGAAGCGATTTCTCAAGACATCAACACGTCGGAAGCTTTGACTGTCCTCGAACTGGTTATAGGAGTTTCAGCGATACCGCCCGTGCAGGCTCTAGATGCCGTTGAAAAGATTGATGCCGTTCTTGGACTTGAATTGTCATCTTTGGCGCGCGCCGACCTGCGCATCCGTCCCAAGGCCGCGACCATCACCGAGGCCGAGATTGAAGCCACGTTCGCCGCCCGCAAGGAAGCTCGCGCGGCGAAGGACTTTTCCACCTCCGATCGCCTGCGCGATGAACTCGCCGCCAAGGGCGTCGAGGTGATGGACGGCGATCCGCTTGGCTGGGACTGGCGGCTTGGTGAGTAATACCCCTCCGTCAGGCCTTCGGCCTGCCACCTCCCCATCGCAAGTCGATGGGGAGGATCTTGAAGCAGCAGTCCTCCCCATCGACTGGCGCTGGGGAGGTGGCATCGCGCAGCGATGACGGAGGGGCAGCTTGCATAGGCCGGACAAGCCCGCACGAACCGTCCACCGGGCGCGCACTTTGCGGCGCGCCATGACCCTGCCCGAAGCCCTGCTCTGGCGCGAACTCAAGGGTTCTCCCGGCGGCATCCGCTTTCGCAAGCAGCACCCGGCGGGCGACTACATTCTCGACTTCTTCTGCGCACGGGCAAACCTGGCCATCGAGATTGACGGCATCGCGCACGACATGGGCGATGGTCCCCAACGCGATAAAAAACGTGACGCCTGGCTGGCAATCCATCGCATCGATGTGTTGCGAATACCAACTCGCGACGTTCTGGCCGATCCGGGCAGAGTTGCTGAAGGAATTCTGGCGATGGTGGCTGATCGGCTTGAACGGTTCGGCAAGACCGTTCCGCCGGGCGCCACCGCTCCATCGCAAGCCGACGGAGAGGGTCAACCGTGAAGCTCTGGCGCCTCACTCGCGCGCCCTTTGTGGCGCTCGACGGGCGTGGCGCGGAATTGCGCGGCACACGCTACGCCCCGGCTGGTCATCCGGTGGTCAGCCTGGCGAGCGAGGCGGGGTTGGCGGTGCTGGTGGCGCTGCGTTATCAGCCGCATGATCTGGTCGGAATCCCCACCGATTTCGTGCTCGGCTGGACCGAGGTGAACGTCGTGCCTGAGCGCATTGCCGACCCGGACGAGGACACCATCCGCGCGCAGGTCGGTGAATGGCTCACCGCCCGCCGCTCGCTCCTCGCCGCGATCCGCTCCAGGGTGCTGCCCGAGGCGGATGTGATCTACCTCAATCCGCGTCACCCAGATGCGGCCGGGGTCGCCCCGCTGACCACCCGCGCGTTCGACTTCGCGCAGTGCCTCCACCGCCCGCCGATGCTCGATGCCTTCCGGGGCGGCGGCGACGGCTAAACCTCGTCCAGCACCAGCAGTTCCACCTCCAGCTCAAGGCGAGCTTCGGGCAGGGCGGTGTGGACGACCGAAACCACCGCCGCGTCGGCGACGAGGTGGCGGGGGATGGTGAACTCGTGCTCGGGCAGCGCGTCGATCAGCCGCTCGCCCGCCTCGACCGCATCTTCGCCGGTGAAGGCGAGGCGCACCATGTGGCGGCTGCCGGAAAAGGTCACGCTGGCCCAGCCGCGCTCGGCGTGGCTGAGCAGCTCGCCGCGGCCTTCGCCCAGCTCGAGCACGGCGGAGAGCAGGGGCATCCACGCACGGGTGCGGTGGGGGCGGCGGGCGGTGGCAAGCATGGTCTGGTTGGCGGCGGGATCA
>JAFEEP010000583.1 GCA_018241045.1 Pseudomonadota bacterium
AGGCGACCAAGGCCGCCAAGGCGAAAGAGCCAAGCAATCCGAGCCGCATCTGGGTCCAGGTCGCCACCGGACGCAACAAGAAGGCGCTGGCCTTCGACTGGCGGCGGATGATCAAGGACGATCCCGGGGTGTTCAAGGGGCGCAAGCCCTTCACCGCCGCCTGGGGGCAGACCAATCGCCTGCTGACCGGGCCATTCGATGGCGCGGCGCAGGCCAACGCCTTTATCGCCCAGCTCAGGAAGGCGGGAGTCGACGGTGCCTTCTCGTGGACCAGCGCGGTCGGCGATGCGGTCGACGCGCTGCCCGGCGGGTGATTGTGACTGCACCGCCGGTCCACCGCTTTTCCACACCTTGTAAACAGACTTGTCGAGTTTTGCGCAACCGCGCGTTAGCCACGGATTGTCCCACCGGCCCTTGCCGACGCATTCAGCGTGCATGATGCAGGGCCACCGCGACTACGACCAGGACGATGACGACGCCGCACCCGTCGATATGCTCGCCAGCCTGTTCGAAGCACGCGGCTGGCCGTGCGAATTCGTCGGTGAGGACGAGATTTCCGGCGAAATCAAGGGTAGCTGGGCGAGCTATACGCTGCGCGGCGTGTGGCGCCGCGAGGACCATGTGCTGCAACTGCTGTGCCTGCCCGACATCCGCATCCCCGACGACAAGCGCACCCTGGTCTATGAGTTGCTCGCGTTGATTAACGAGCAACTGTGGGTCGGCCATTTCGATATCTGGTCGAACGGGTCGGTGCTGCTCTATCGCCACGGCCTGCTGCTCGGCGATGAAGGGCTGCTCAGCCTCAGCCAGGCCCAGGTCGCTGTCGAGGCGGCGGTCGAGGAATGCGACCGGTTCTATCCCGCGTTCCAGTTCGTGCTGTGGGGCGACAAGAGCCCGGCCGAGGCGCTGACCAGTGCGCTGGTCGATGCCGCGGGCGAAGCCTGAGCGATCCTGACTGGCTTCGCCGCGTTTCCCACCCGCCTGCGGGAGGGGTGGGCAAGTTCCTGGCGGCACGCTAGGCCACGGCGCTGACCCATCCCCGGCCCTCCCGCAAACGGGAGGGGAACAGGAGCGCTAAATCCATGTCTGACTCATCGTTCCTGATCCTCGGCTGCGGCAACATGGGCGGCGCCATGCTCTCGGGTTGGCTGGGGGGCGGGATCGCGCCTTCGACCTTCACCGTGGTCGATCCGATGCTGGCAGAGGCCCCCGCCGGTGTGCGCTTGCTGCGTGAATTGCCGGACGAAAACTTCGATGTGGTCCTGCTGAGCGTGAAGCCGCAATTGCTGGACGATGTCGCGCCGACGCTGACCCGCATGATCGGCGCGAACACCGTGCTGCTGTCGATCCTCGCCGGAGTCGAGCTTGACAGTCTGGCCACGCGTTTCCCTGGAGCCGGGGCGCTGGTCCGGGTCATGCCGAACCTTGCCGCGGCGATCGGCAAGTCGCCCGTCGCGCTGTTCGATCGTGGGCTCGACCAGGCCGGGCGCGACCGGATCACCGCGCTGATCCAGCCGCTCGGCCAGCCTGAATGGCTCGCCGCCGAAAGTGATTTCGATCTGGTCACCGCGCTGGTCGGATCGGGGCCAGGTTTCGTCTATCGCTTTATCGAGGCGCTGGCCGAGGGGGCCACCGCGCTGGGCCTCGATCGCGCCCAGGCCGAACGCTTTGCCGTCAGCACGGTTGAGGGGGCGGCGCAGCTTGCCGCGGCATCACCCCACGGCCCGGCGGAATTGGCGCGGCGCGTCGCCAGTCCGGGGGGCAGCACCCAGAAGGGGCTCGACGTGCTCGATCACGATGGGGCGCTTCTGCGGCTGATCGAGGCGACCCTGCGCTCCGCGCGCGATCGCAATGCCGAAATGGCCGAGGCGGCACGGCAATAGCCTGTTACAAATCGTTACAGTCGCCCCTGTCCGGTTTTGCTTGAAAGCGCGGGCATCTGGCCCGATATTCTCCTTATCGCCCAGTTTCGGGCGCAAGGGAGTTTGAATATCATGGCTGACTGGAACGATCCGCAGTCGACCCGCACCCAGTTTGGCGGAGGCCCGGTCCTCAATGGCCAGGTGCTGGGCGCCGACGCGCGCGACCAGGGACTGCGTCGGCACATGCTGTCGATCTACAACTACATGGCCTCGGGCGTGTTGCTCTCGGGCATCGTCGCGATGCTTTTCGCCCGTTCGGGCATGGCGGCGCAGATGATGACCACGCCGCTCGGTTGGGTGATCCAATTGGCGCCGCTCGCGATGATCTTCTTCTTCAATCCGAACCGGTCAGAATCGACACTGAAGGCAATGTTTTGGACATTTGCAGTTCTATTCGGTTTGTCGTTGTCCCTTATTTTCCGAATATACACGGGCGGATCGATTGCCGTTGCGTTCTTTGCCACAGCTGCATCGTTCGCCGGACTCAGTCTTGTAGGATACACGACGAAACGTAATCTGTCTCCCGTGGGAAGTTTTATGACCATGGGCTTGATTGGGGTTATCGTCGCCTCCGTACTCAACTATTGGCTGCAGTCTCCAGGTCTGTATTGGGCTACCAGCATTCTTGGGGTTGTGATTTTTGCAGGCCTCACCGCCTACCATACCCAGCGCGCCAAGGATAATTATGCAGATGTTGCTGGCACGAATATGGCCGGCAAAGTGATCGTGATTGATGCTCTTAGCCTCTACCTCGATTTCATCAATATGTTCCTTTACCTGCTGCGCTTCCTGGGCGATCGTCGATAGGTTCGGCGCCGCTGAACGCAGCAAAACAACGGTCAATCGTGCCCGGCGCGTCCCCCGACGCGCCGGGCATTTGCTTTATGGGCGGCGGTCGTTAGGGACGGCGCTTCAGGCTTCAGCAAGGCAGACACCGGCAAAATGGCCGGGTGAATATCGGGGACGCTTTCAGGATGGGTTCGCACATTTCCAGGATCATCAAGGTCGGCGTGATCGCCGCCGCGCTCGGCTCGCTTGCTTCATGCGGTCCAAAGTCAACGCCGCCGCCTCCGCCGCCCCCACCGTCCCCGCCAGTGGTAGTGATCCCGCCGCGTCCGCTGCCGCCGCTCGGCGCCTCGGCGCTGCTGGCGGTGCCGCTGGTCGGTGCCGACGGCGTGCGCCAGACGATCAACGCCCATATCTCGCCGATCCAGACGCAGTGGAATCTGCGCTCGGCTTTCAACGTTGCCGCGCTGAACTGCCTGCGCCCCGAACACGCCGAGATCCTGACCGCTTATAAAGCCTATCTCAAAACGCAGCGGATTGCGCTGGCCAAGGTCAACAAGAACGTCGATGGCGAGTTCCGGCAGAAGTATGGCACCGCTTTCGTCCATCCGCGCGAAGTCTATATGACGCAAGTCTACAACTACTACGCCTTCCCGCCGGTGCTGCCGCGCTTCTGCGATGCGGCGCTGGTCATGGCGCGCGAAGTGTCGGGGCTGAAGAGCGCCGACCTGCCTGCCTTCTCAGCTCGCAACCTGGTCCAGCTCGACGCGGTCTATGAAAAGTTCTTCAAGAGCTATGAGCAGTACCGTGCCGACGCAGCCGCGTGGGACGCGAAATATGCCCCGGTAGTGGCACCCGTCGCCCCGGCGACCCCGGTCGCCACCTCGGGCTCGACCGTGGTTCGCTAAGTTTCGCGGCAACTGAAGATTGTTCTTCCAAGCGCGCGGCCTCTTCGCTAAGGGGGCCGCTCGCGCGGGGGCTCACCCCCTCGCATTCGCACTGGAACGGGGCCGTAGCTCAGATGGGAGAGCGCGTCGTTCGCAATGACGAGGTCAGGGGTTCGATCCCCCTCGGCTCCACCAGGCGCGTTGGCGGATAATCGGCCAGGATGGCCTGCAAACGGCGGCCTTCTGCGCTTCCGGTACTCACGGCCAGCAGGCCGCTGCGCTCCGGTTCTCGAATGTCACCGTTTTCGGCTCACCCTGGGCCAATTCTCAACCAACCCGCAGTTGAGCCCCGGCACCCACCACCCCGCTCAGCCTGAGCTTGTCGAAGGCCGCGCGCTGCTTTAGCTCCACGTCACCATGCATTTTCTCGATCAGGCCAAGATCTACATTCGCTCCGGCGCGGGCGGGCCGGGGGCGGTTTCGTCCCGGCGCGAAAAGTATGTCGAATATGGCGGGCCCGATGGCGGCAATGGCGGCAAGGGCGGCGACGTCATTTTCGAGGCGGTGGCCGGCCTCAACACCCTGATCGATTTTCGCTATACCCAGCATTTCAAGGCGCAGCGCGGGGTTCACGGTTCAGGCAAGAACCGCAATGGCGCGGCGGGGAAGGACATGGTCATCCGGGTCCCGGTCGGCACGCAGATCCTCGACGATGACCGCGAA
>JAFEEP010000584.1 GCA_018241045.1 Pseudomonadota bacterium
CCGGGCCACGGCGGCCATGCTCGCGCCCCAGGTGGCGGTTCCGGTGTGCTCGAAGACGACCTCCACGCCGCGCTTGCCGGTGAGTTCGCGCACCTTCTTCGCCACATCCTCCCGGGTTCGGACGATCACATGCTCCGCGCCCAGCTCCCAGCACTTCATCGCCTTGGCGTCATCGCCCACGACGGCGATGGCGTGGCCTCCGAGGAAGCGGACGAGCTGGAGCGCCGCCGAACCCACGCCACTGCCGCCTCCCCACACCAGCACCGTTTCGCCGGGTTGGAGCTTGGCTTTCTGGACGAGCATCTCCCACGCCGTGAGGAAGACGAGCGGGAAGGCCGCCGCCTGCTTGAAGTCCCAATTGGGCGGGATGGGCAGCAGGTTCGCGGCCGGAACGAGGACATGGGTCGCGGCCGCGCCATCGCACCTATGGCCCATCACCTTGTAGGACGCGCAGGCCATGTCGTCGCCCCGCAGGCAGGCCGCGCACGCTCCGCAACTGAAGCCCGGCGCGATCAACACGCTGCTTCCCAGCTCAATCCCCGGGGGCAGGACCGTGCCTTCGCCGAGGGCGTCCACGAGACCCGCGCCATCGCAGCCCGGCGTGAGTGGAAGGGGCAGCTTGACGCCCTCCAATCCCCAGGTGGTCCAAAGATCCAGATGGTTGAGGGCCATGGCGCGCACCGCGACGCGGGCCCAGCCGGGCTTGGGCGCGGGCGGGACGAAGGACTCCCTCGCCACGGAACCGGCCGCGCCGTGCTCATTCACCCGCCAACGGTAGGCTTCCGCCATCGTCATCTCCGATAGGTTCCGGTCCAGCGGCCTTCCGCCAGGATCTTGCCCTTCATCGCCGCGCGCAAAGCCTCGATCGTCGCGCCGGGCGCGAGGCCCGTGGGCGCGGACAGCGCGTAGACCGTGAAGAGGTAGTGGTGGACCTTGCCCGGCGGCGGCGCGGGGCCGTTCCAGCCGAGGCGGCCCCAGGAGTTCACGCCCTGCTTGCCGCCGCCTGAAACCTCCGCCGTCCGCGGCTGACTCTCGCGGAGACCAGGAGACACGGGCAGATCGTAGACCACCCAGTGGATCCAGGTGCCGCTTGGCGCGTCCGGATCTTCCACCGTGAGGGCGAAGGCCTGGGTTCCCTGCGGCGCGCCGGACCAGACCAGCTCCGGCGAACCATCGCCGCCATCCTCGCCAAAGCGCGCCGGAATCGGTGACCCATCGGGAAGTCCCGCGACCGAGAGCTTCAGGCTCGCCTTCGGCGCGCCGCAGGCGGCCAAGGACGCGAGCAGCGGAAGGGCGAAGGCCTTGAGCATCACTCTTCCTTGAGGCTGCGGCGCATGAGGCTGTCCACCGCCGCGCGGGGGTCGTCCCCCTTGATGAGCCCGGACACCGCCTCGGTGATGGGAAGTTCCACGCCCACGCTCGCCGCCAGCGCCAGCGCGGCCGCCGTGGTGTGGACGCCTTCCGCCACCTGCCCGCCAAGCGACGCGAGCGCCGCGTCGAGTCCGACGCCTTTGGCCAGCTCCGCGCCCAGCCTCCGGTTGCGGCTTTGCGGGCCGACCGCGGTGAGCATGAGATCGCCCATGCCGGCGAGGCCCATCACCGTTTCACGCTGACCGCCGAGCGCGTCCACCAGGCGCGCCATTTCGGCGAGGCCGCGGGTGATGAGCGCCGCGCGGGCGTTGTGGCCGAGGCCGAGGCCTTCCACCAGCCCGGCCGCGATGGCGAGGACATTCTTGAGCGCGCCGCACAGCTCCGCGCCCACCACATCCCGGGAGCGGTAGACGCGCAGGCGCTCGGTGGCGAGGAAGTGCTGCCATTCCGCCGCGGCGGCTTCATCCACCGCTTCGGGCAAGGCGAGGACGATGGCGGAAGGCAGGCCTCGCGCCACTTCATCGGCGAAGGTCGGCCCGCTGAGCACGCCCACCGGCAGGCCCAGCGCGGGGCCGAGCGCCTGGCTCAGGGTGAGGTGGCTGTCCTGGAGGACGCCCTTGCTGGAGTGGAGCAGCAGCGAGGGCTTGCGGGGCGCGGCGGCGGCCAGCGCCTTCCACGCCTCGGGAGTCGCCTGCACGGGAAGGCAGGAGATCCAACGCGGCGCGGCCAGGGCCGCGGCCGGATCCGAAAGCGGCGTGACGGAAGCGGGAAGCTCGGTGCCGTTGAGGCGCGGATGCCGCCGCGTCGCGGCGAGCTCGGCCATCTTCTCCTGCCCGCGTCCCCACAGGGCCACGCGCTGTCCGGCCAGGCCCCAAGCGCACGCGAGCGCGGCGCCCCAGGAACCCGCTCCGAAGACGGCGAGATCGTACTCGGTCCGCGCCTCAGGCATCGGCGTCGGCCTTCTTGGCGCCCCAGAGCGGCGGCTCGGTTCCGTTCAGAAGGCGGCGGATGTTCGCGTGATGCTTGACGAGGATGAGCAGCGCCAGCAGCGCCCAGAACAGCGTGGCCTGCCAGGGGTCCCGCTCCGACACGGCGAGATGGAAGGGGCCCCACCGCTTGTCCACCACCGCGTGCGGCCAGCTCATGGCGATGGGCAGCAGCGCCGCGCCGATCACGCTTCCGAGACTCACGCGCCGGAAGACCGCCAGCAGCAGCACGAAGACGGTGAGGCTAGGCAGCACCGCCATCCAACGGTAGGCCAGCGCCGCGCCCACCGCCGCCGCGACGCCCTTGCCGCCCTTGAAGCCGAGCCAGGGTGTGAACACATGGCCGACGACGGCGCAGAGCGCGAGCGCCGCGCAAAGGTCATCGGGCAGGCCCTGGCTCCGCGCGAGCGCCACGGGAAGGAAGCCCTTGGCGGCGTCCAGCGCGAGCGTGAGCAATCCGAGCGCTTTGCCGCCCACGCGGCTCACATTGGTCGCGCCGATGTTGCCCGATCCGTGGGCGCGCACATCGCCCTTGCCGACGAGCTTCACCAGCAACAGGCCGAAGGGGATGGAGCCCATCAGGAACGCGGCGGCGCACCAGAGAAAGACCTGCATCGGGTCGGGACCGGTCGTGAACTGGAACATGCGATCAGCGTATCAGAGCGGCCCGCCGCAACAGGTCGAGCCCGTGCATCACGGCGCGGAGCTGCATATCGGCGCGCGAACCCGCTTGGATCGGATGCTGGCAAACCGTCCCCTTCGGCCCGGCGAGGGCGATGAAGGTCGTGCCCACCGGGGCGGGGCCAGCCGGGTCTTCACCGGGACCCGCGTTGCCCGTCACGGCGAGACCCCAGGTGGCGGCCAGCTTGGCGCGGACGCCTTCCGCGAGCGCGCAGGTGGTGGCTTCGGACACCGTGCCATGCGCCTTCAAAAGCTCCGTGTCCAATCCAGCGAGGACCGCCTTCGCCTCCGCCGTGTAGACCACGACCCCGCCTTTGAGCGCGCGGCTCGCGCCGGGGATGGCGGTGAGGCGCGCGGTGATCAGACCGCCGGTCATGCTTTCGGCGAGGGCGAGCGTCTCGCCCTTCTTCGTCAGCAGATCGAGCACGGCGCTTTCCAGGTTGCCTTCGCCGCACAGGGCGAGGTCTTCTCCCAGTACCGCTGTCAGATCGCTCCGGGCCGCCTCCAGCGCGGCGGCGTCAGGGCTCCGGACGATGAGCTCCACCTGCATGAGGGACGCGAGGATGGTCCAGTCCAAGTGGGCGTGCTTATCCCTCAAGCCTTTGGTGCGTTCGTCCACCACGCTCTCGGGCACGCCGGACACCAGCATCCGCAGCGTCTTCAGGGGCCGTTCCGCCAGCGGCGCGAGGCGCGGCACCACCTGCTCCGTCCACATGCGCTTCATTTCCTGGGGCACGCCAGGCATGAGCACGACGCGCCGTCCCGGAAAGCCGGACGGGCTCTCCCACCAGATGCCCGGCGCGGTGCCGATGGGGTTCGCCAGGACCTCGGCCCCTTCCGGCACCAGCGCCTGCTTGAAGTTGCTGGGACTCGGGGTGCGGCCGCGGGATTCGAAGAAGGCGAGCAGGTTCGCCTTGGCCCCGGCGTGTTCCTTCAAGGCCACGCCCAGCACTTCGGCCCAGAGCTCCTTCGTGAAGTCGTCGAAGGTGGGGCCGAGGCCGCCGGTGCAGAGGATCAGGTCGGAGCGGTCCAACGCCTCGCGGAACAACGCCTTCATGGCCCCGCGGTCATCGCCCACCGCCGTCTTGCGGGAGAAGGCGAGGCCCAGCGAGGCCAGCTCCTGCCCGAGCCACACCGAGTTGGTGTCCACGCGATCCGTGGTGAGCAGCTCAGTCCCGATGGCGATGGCTTCAATGCGCATGGGATGAGGCTACCGGAGGGCTTCTTGTTTATCCGCAGATTA
>JAFEEP010000585.1 GCA_018241045.1 Pseudomonadota bacterium
CGCCGATGCTTCGGTGACCGTTGGGTGAGCACTGGCAGCGCCGCCTTTGGCGTGCCAGCGAAGGCACGTCTTATGAAGGATGAAGGCCTTTTCAGTGAATCGGCTGTGCGGCAACTCGCTGCAAGCGAATAGTCAATTCAGTCGAAGCGGCTGGAAGTGTGGGGGGGCTTGTCCTAGATTCGCTTGCCAACCCCTTCTTTTGCACGCGAGATCTCAACGAGATTCCCACCCGGAGACATACCATGACCCCCCAAAAAACAATTCGCCGCCGAGTCCTTGGTGCGGCATGCGCGCTGGCTGCGTCCGGCACATTCTTGGTCTTCGCGCCCGCGGCCCACGCGCAGGCGGCATACCCCACCAAGCCGGTCAAGCTGGTGGTGGGCTTTCCGCCGGGCGGATCGAATGACATCGTGGCGCGCATCATTTCGGTGCCGCTCGGCGAGCTGCTCGGGCAACAGGTGATCGTGGAAAACAAGCCGGGCGCGAGCGGCGTGCTCGGCTCCTCGTTCGTGAGCAAGGCCGCGCCCGATGGCTACACGCTGCTGCTGTCCAGCGCGAGCCCGCTGGTGATTGCGCCACATCTGCTGTCCAAGAAGCCGTTTGAGGTGACCAAGGACTTTGTGGCCGTCGGAACCTTGGGTTCAACGCCGGAGGCCATTGCCGTGGGGCCCAGCCTGCAGGTCAAGGATTTCCGTGACTTCATGGAGCAGGCCAAGACCAAGGCGATCACCGTGTCGTCGTCGGGTAATGGCGGTTTGCCGCATCTGACCATCGAGCTGCTGAAGCAGGCAACTGGCAACAAACTCAGCCACGTGCCCTACAAGGGCGCGGGCCCGGCGGTGACGGACACGCTGGCGGGCCACGTCAACGCGGTGACGATGGATTTGCCGGCACTCATCACCTTCATCCGCGAAGGCAAGCTCAAGGCCCTGGCGGTGACCAGCGAGAGGCGTGTTGATTTCCTGCCCGATGTGCCGACGGCGCAGGAGCAGGGCCTGCCGTCGTTCTCGTCGGTGAACTGGTTTGGCGTGTTTGCGCCGGCGGGGACGGCGCCGGGCATCGTGGACAAGATTCACGCGGCGCTCAACAAGGTGGTCAGCGACCCCAAGGTCGTCGAACAGCTGACGCGCGCCGCCGTCGTGCCGCAAAGCAGCGCTTCGCCCAAGGAGTTCGCGGCATTCGTGGGCAAGGAAAACGAGCGCTGGGGGCGTGTGGCGCGGGAATCCGGGGCCACCATGGAGTGACGCAGCTCCGGCTGCGCTGAGGTGCAGGACGCGCCTGCACCGATGGATCGTCCGACCCGGCGATGGGTGTCGCCGGAGGAGGCAGACGCTAGAATTTCCGCTCTTCTATCCACCTCTCAGGGAAGAGTGAGATCCATGGAGCCATCATCCGCCAAGCGCAACAAAATGGACAAGCTTTGGGCCATGACCGTGTTTGTGCGCGTGGCGGAATGTTCCAGCTTTTCGCGCGCCGCGGAGTCGCTGGATCTGGCCAACGCGACGGTGACCGCGTGTGTGCGCAACCTGGAGCAAAGCCTTGGCGTGACGCTGATTCACCGCGACACGCGGCGCCTGCATTTGACCGAGCAGGGTGAGAGATATCTGGAGAGTGCGCGCGCCATCCTGTGTGCGGTGGAAGACTCCGAAAGGGCGGTGCGCAACCAGTTGGGCGAGCTGCGTGGCCCGCTGCATGTGGAAACGCCGATTTCATTTGGGCATGCGATCCTGTGTCCGGCGCTGCCCAGTTTCGCGGAGTGCCATCCAGGCATTTCCACGGCGGTCACGCTCACCAACCAGCCGCACAACCTGATCGAGAAGGCCATCGACGTGGCCATCCGCATGGACCGGGTCGAAGATTCCGGCTTGATTGCCAAGCCCATCTACGAGGCGCGTTATCTGGTCTGCGCGACCCCGGAGCTGGCGGCCAGCCTGCCGGAACATCCCGGTGACCTGGACCCGATGCTGTGCCTGGGCGTTCTGCCGGAAGAGCGGCGCACGTCCAACCCCTGGGAGCTCAAGCGCGGCGATGAAACGGTGCTGCTGCACCCGCAGGGCCGCTTGCATTTCAACAGCAACGATGCGCTGGTGAATGCCGCATTGCATGGTGCGGGTGTCATCTGTGTGCTGGATATTTTTGCCAACCGCTTCATTCAGGCGGGTGAGCTGGCGCCTGTCTATCCCGAATGGCAAACCCGCAGCCGCACGTTCTACGCGGTGACGACCCGGGCTCGCAACGACTCGGCCAAGGTGCGGGCGTTCACCGATTTTTTGAACGAGGTGATCGATTCGGAGCGCAAGCCCAGCAGCTTCCGCGCGGTGCAGGTGCGGCCGCTGGGCAAGCGCTGATGCAGAGGCATCGAGGCCGCTGCCTCGATGCCTCTGCCATTTATGCCGCTGCCGCGAGTGCGGTGCGCGCCGCCACGCGGCCCAGCACCACGGCCTTGCCCAGCGCGGAGCCCGTCATGTAGGCGCCGCCGTGGAATCCGCCGATCACCTCGCCCGCCCCGTACAGGCCGGGAATGGCGTCGCCGTACACGTCCAAAATCTGCAGCGTGGGCGATACGCGCAGCCCGCAGTAGGTGCCAAACACGGCGGCCGTGGAGGGATAGGCGTAGAACGGGCCGGTATCGATGCGGCGCAGCTCGCCGTGGTTGTGCACCAGCTTCTTGCGGCCGAATTCCTCGTCGTTGCCGTTGTCGCAAAACCTGTTGTAGCGATCGACCGTGGCCTTCAGGGTGTCGTAGGGCACTTCGATCTTCTGCGCCAGGCCTTCCAGCGTTTCGGCCTTGATGATGAGGCCCTCCTCCAGACGGCGTTCGAAGTCGAGAATGCGCACGCGGTCGTCACCCGATTCGAAGATGGGCTGGTCGAAGATCTGGAACGAGGTATGCCATGGCTGCGCCATCACCGCATCGCCCAGCAGCTTGTACGAGATGGATTCGTCCACGAAGCGCTTTCCATCTTCATTGACCGCAATCGCCCCCTTGTAGACCGCCAGGCAGCTGTGGTGGTTGGTGGTGTCCACCGGGTGCTTGCCGTAGGTGCCCTTGATGTAGATCATGTCGCGCACGTCGGCGCCCAGCTTGCGCGCCATGGCCAGGCCGTCGCCCACGTTGCCGTCGCCGCAGACAAAGACGGCGTTGTCATAGTGGGGCGCGAACTGGTGCACGAGCTGCGCATTGCGGCCGAAGCCGCCGCTTGCCAGCAGTACGCCGCGGCTGGCGTTAATCGTGATTTCTCCGTCGGGGCCGGATGCGGTGGCGCCGTTGATCGGCGCGGCATCGCCATCGCGCAGCAGACGCAGGGCGCGCGTGTTGGTCAGCACCCTGACCTTGCCGCTTTCGCGG
This sequence comes from Pseudomonadota bacterium, assembly GCA_018241045.1. Classification (GTDB taxonomy): domain Bacteria; phylum Pseudomonadota; class Alphaproteobacteria; order Sphingomonadales; family Sphingomonadaceae; genus Novosphingobium. The sequence continues at coordinate 3,350 of JAFEEP010000585.1, forward strand.
CAGCGCGTTTGCAGCAGGCGCACGGTATCGGCGGGATCAACGGTGTGCACGCGCGGAACGGATTGGCCCGACGAGGCTTCGATGATGGGGCTGAAAGCCACGCCCTGCTTTTTCAGCCACTCGTAGGTTTCCAGCTGGTTGTCCACATAGGTCTGCACCAGTTCGGGGTCGTTTTCGTGCTGGCCTACTTCGAGCAAATCCTGCTTGAGCAGCTCGGCGCTGTCGCTGATGCCTTCGGCGGCCTGCAAGTCGGTGCCCGCAAAGGCAAGGCAGCCGCCGCTCATGGCCGACGAGCCGCCCGTGGCGGGCATCTTTTCCAGCAAAATGACGTCGGCCCCGGCCTCGGCGGCCTGCAGGGCGGCAGCAAAACCGGCCAGGCCGCCGCCGATAACGAGAAGTTCTGTGTGCATGGTGGCGTTCACGGTGTGCTCCTTATGCGCCGAATCGATCGAGTTGGTAGAAACCGAGCACCTCGCGCAGGCGTTCGCGCGATGGCGGCTCGTTGAAGTAGCCGCGCTGGCAGCGCTCGATGCCGCTGTTGCGCTTGAGGTCCACCAGCAATTCGGCCTGCTTGATCCAGCAAGACAGCGAATCGAGGATGGGCACGCCATCCACGCTGGAGACACCTTGCGACGCCAGCAGCACGCACAGGGGGGCCTCGCCGGGAATGATGACCTCGGCACCCGCGCGAATCTGCGCGCGTGCAGCCTCGCGGAACTTCTCGATCAACGGCGCCGGATCGGCAAAGCCCGCCAGCACATCGGTGAAGCGAAAGCCCACGTCGGACACGCCCACCAGGCGTTCGGCGAGGCCGTACTTGCGCGCGTTGTCGGCCAGCAGATCGGTCAGCTCGTTGATGAATACGAGAATGGCGAACTTCGAGCCCAGCAGGCACGAGGTCAGCATGGCGGATTCGCCGTAGCCCACCGTGGGAATTCGCAGCAGCGAGCGAATTTCGCGCAAGCCCGGGTCCGGCAGCGTGCTGATGGCATAGGCGTCAAAGCCCTCGTCCTCGGCACGCACGCCTGCGGCCAGAAACTGCAACGAATGCAGGTGCTGAAAACCTGCGTGGCGAATGTCTTCGCCGGGGTAGTTGCTGCGATACGTTCCGGGCTTCATGCCATGCATGACGATCTCGGTGTCCGCGCGCGCGACGCGCTTGAAATGTGCCTTCAGTGCCGCGTCGTACGCGCCCAGATCCTGCAGCACCGTGAAGCTTTGGTGCCAGATGCGAATTCCCATGGCTGTCTTTCCTTCTGCGTGTCCGGTAGGGCGATCAGGCGGTGAAGTCCACTTCGGCGGCCGTGGTCACCTGCTTGCAAAAGCGGGTGATGCTGCCGATGGAGTTGCGGTGCTCTTCTTCGCTGTGCGCGCAGCAGGCGTCTTCGATCAGGATCACTTCGTAGTCGCGGTCATGGGCGTCGCGCACCGTGGCCTGCACCACGGCCTGCGTGGACACGCCGGAGCAGTAGATGCGGGTGTAGCCGCCGGCGCGCAGCTGCGCTTCGAGATTGGTGGAGTAGAACGGGCTCACGCGGTTCTTGACGACTTGCACGTCACCGGGCTGCTGCACCAGGTCGGGGTGAATTTCCGTACCAAAGCCTCCGAGCTTGAACAGGCCGGCCTTGGGCGCGCCGCCAAACACGGGCGAGTTCTTCGGGCATTCCTGGTACTCGGGCGAGAAGCCGACCTTCACCCAACCCACGGCCACGCCCGCAGCGCGTGCCTTGGCCAGTGCCTTGGCGGTGTTGGCGATCACCTGGCGGTTGCGCACCTGTTCGCCCATGGGCGACTTGCCGTTGGGGCCGTCCACATGGACGAGGTCGTTTTGCATGTCGAGAACGAGATAGATGGCTTTCATGATGGGGCCTTATCGTGAGTAAAAGAGGTTGATGTGTGATGTTTGTGGCGGTTCGTCAGTCGCACCACATGCCGCCGTTGACGTCGAGTATTTCGCCGGTGATGAATCCGCTCTCGCGTGCGGCCAGGAACAGGATGGCGGTGACCACGTCTTCCGCCCGGCCCATACGGCCCACGGGCAGAGCCGCCTTCAGCGCGTCAGGGAAGTGGGTGGTCATCGGCGTGGCAACGGGGCCGGGGGCCACGGCGTTCACCGTGACGCCGTGCGCCGCGAGTTCCTTGGCGAGGAAGCCGGTCATCGCATGCACGCCCGCCTTGGATACGCCATAGGCGACGTTGCCCGCGCGTTGCTGTTCCGCGGGATCGATCCAGGCACGCGCGTTGCCCGAGTTCTTGCCGACGACGGAGCCGATGTTGATGATGCGGCCGAATCGCGCGAGCTTCATGCCTGGCATCACCGCCTGGCAGGCCAGGAAACTGCCCTTGAGGTTGATGTCCAGCACGCGATCCCATTCCATTTCGCTGAGGTCTTCGGCCGATCCAAACGACACGACCCCTGCCACGTTCACCAACAGGTCAATCGGCCCCAGCTGTGACTGCGTACGCGCAACCAGCCCGCGGATGGATGAGCGGTCGGTGACGTTCAAGCGCACCAGATGGTCCGTGCGCAGATCGGCTTCGGTCCATGGCTTGCCGCTCATTCCGTCGGCAGCCACCACGAGGGCGCCGCGGCGGCGCAGTTCGGTGACGAGCGCATCTCCGATGACGCCCGCCGCGCCCGTCACCAGGGCAATGCGCCCCTTGAAATCTAGAGTCATGTCGCTTCCTCGGTCGGTGTGTGGGGCCTCGTTGCAGGTGCGTTGGCGTCCGCCTTTTGGCCGCAACCGGCCCCACATTTCAAGCAGCCGCTGTGGCACGTGCAGCCGTAGCGCCGGCAATGCGGCCGAACACCAGGCCCTTCAGCACGGAGGTCGCGCCGGTGTAGTTGCCGTAATAGACGCCCACGGTTTCGCCGGCGGCAAACAGGCCGGGGATTGCGTCGCCGTCGCCGTTCACCACGTTGGCATCGGTGTTGACCTTGAGGCCGCCGAACGTGAACACGTTGGAGGAGATGATGGGATAGGCGTGGAACGGCCCCTCGGTGAGCGGGCACGCCCAGTTGGACTTGGGTGGGTGCAGGCCTTCGGTGGCCACGCCATCGACCTTGAGGGGGCTCCAGTCCGCGCCGCTGCAGGCCGCGTTGTAGCGATCCACGGTGGCCTGCAGGCGGTCCGCGGGCACGTTGATCTTTTCCGCCAGCTCGGCGATGCTGTTGGCGCTCACCGGCTGCTTGTCGGTGCGAATGCCCAGGCGGTAGTTGGGGATGCGGGTGTGGCGTGCGTCCAGAATCGTCCAGGCCATGCCGTCGCGCTGTTCGAAGATGCGGCGTGTCACCGGTTCGTAGCAGGCGTCCACGGTGGTGGGCGCTTCGTTGGTGAAGCGTTCGCCGTCCTTGTTGACCAGAATGCCATACGGGAAGATGAAGATGGAGGGCTCAGAAATGCCGGAGCGCGGATCCACCGGCTCTGCGTGGTAGCTGCCGAATTCGCCGCAGGCCGCCGCACCGATGTCGAGCGCCATGCGGATGCCTTCGCCGCGGTTGTAGTAGCCACCCTTGCAGACGGGCTGCAGATAGACCGAACGCGGGCCGACGTAGCGGGTCATCATCTCGGTGTTGCCTTCAAAGCCGCCGCAGGCCAGCACGACCTGGCCGCGCAGCTCCAGCTGGGGCTTGCCGCGCACGTTGGCCTTGAGGCCGACGACTTCACCTTGATCGTTCTGGATCAGCGACTGGGCCGTGGTCTCGTACATGAAGGTCACGCCCAGCGCCTCGGCGCGAGCGGCCAGCACATCGACCAGCGCCTGGCCGCCACCCACGGGCAGCAGGCGCGGCTGCGATGCGGTGAGGAACTGCGTGGGCAGAAAGTCGAACCGTGCGCCAATGCCCTGCAGCCATGCAATGGTGGCGGGGGCTTCGTTGGCGAAGCGCTCGATGAAGTTGGGATCGGCCAGGCTCAGGCTGCGCGTGAGCGATGTGCCGCGCGGATCGGTGGCCGCCTGCTCGACCAGATCGGGGTCGATGCTGCCCGAGCCGTTCTCGGCCAAATGCACTTCGAAATCGTCGCTGACCTCGGTCAGGCTCTTCATGCGCAGATAGGCCTCGGTATAGCGGCTCTGGCCGCCACGGTCTTCTTCTGGCGCGCGCTCCAGAACGACGACACGGGCACCGTTCTCGGCGGCGGATACTGCGGCGGAAAGACCGGCAACCCCGCACCCGGCCACGACGACATCGAAATTGTGTTGCATGCATTGCTCCTGAAATCTGTGCCGCACCTTGCGGCTGGAGGCAATGATCCCCAAACGGCGGGCGGCTGAACAGAGCGTTCGGACGAACACTGTTTTTGCCTGCGATGGGGGTTCGCGATCCGCATTCCCGCTTTTCGGTTTGAGCGAAAAGGCCTTTCGGAGCATGGGCCTGTCTGCGCAATCGATTCTTTCGCATCATCGCCCGCAGGCACCGTTGCGAGCTCCAGCCTGCAACGGAGAAATATGGAGACAGGAGACCGCCGCCAGGGTGGTTCGAATCATGAAACGCTTTTGTTCATTGGCACTTTTCGGCGCGATGGCGCTGACGGTTGTGGGCGTGGCCCACGCACAGGCCAGCTACCCCGCGCAACCGATCAGGCTCGTCGTGCCGTGGCCTGCGGGCGGCGGCACCGATGCCGTGTCGCGCCATGTGGCGGCGGCGATGGGGCAGCAACTCAAGCAGTCGATCGTTGTGGACAACAAGCCTGGTGCCAACGGCATGCTGGGCACCGAGGCCGTATCGCGCGCGCAGCCCAACGGCTACACGCTGGGCATTGCCTCGGTGGAGACGCATGCGATCAATCCCCATGTCTATAAGAAGGTGAACTACAACGTCCAAAGGGATTTCACGCCGATCGCCTGGGTGGGGCAGTTCCCCTATGCCATGGCCGTGCGCCCCGGGCTGGCGGTGAAGGACGTGGCCGCCCTGGTGGCCTTGGCCAGGAAGGAGCCCGGCAAGCTGACCTATGCGTCGTGGGGCGTGGGCAGTTCATCGCAGATTGCCTTCGAGATGTTCCGCCAGGCCGCGAAGATCGATGTGCTGCATGTGCCGTTCCAGGGCGCCGCACCGGCCATCACGGCGCTGGCGTCCAATCAGGTGGATGTGCTGATGGTGCCGCTGTCAGTGGCCACGCCTCAGGAGCAGGGCGGTCGGCTCAAGCTGATCGGCCTGGCCTCGCCCAAGCGTCTGGCCGCAGCCCCCCATCTGCCGACATTGACCGAGCAGGGCTTTGCGGTCGAAGGCGGCACGTGGCTGGCGGTGATGGGGCCCGCAGGCGTGAGCCCGGCCATCGTGGAGAAGGTGAATCACGCGGTGAAGGCGGCGCTCGACACGCCTGAACTCACGGGCACGTTGGTCAGCCTGGGCGTGGAGCCAAAGACTGCCACACCCGCAGAGGTGCAAAGCCTTATCGATTCGGAATCCGTGCGCTGGAGCCGTGTGATCAAGACGGCCGACATCCGGCTGGAATAAGTCGCCGCGCCCTGTCCTTTGTTTGAACGGCCGGCACCCGGTTGCGCATATGTCGAATGCCGCTCAGTGCCCGCCGCAACCTCTTGAGCGAGGCCCGATCTGTCCTCTAAACACACACTCAGTCACCGATTGGTGAGATTGCTGCGGCAGCGCCAGGGCGCTCCCGCCGTGGCGCCTGCGGTGCGCGACCAGGTGGCGTTGCACATCGCCGATGCGCTGGCCATTGGCTGGGCCGCGACGGCGTGCCAGCCCTTGGCTTCGCAGTTGTTGAACGCCATGCACGCGGGTGGGCAGGGTGGCGTGTGCCAGGTGTTCGGCAGCGCGCATAAATTGCCGCCGACGCAGGCGGCGTTTGCCAATGCGGCGCTGATCCATACGCTGGATTTCGACGATATCCACGACACGGCGCGCCTGCACCCGACCGCCGTGACCCTGCCCGCTGCGGCAGCGGCGGCGCAGGTGGTGAATGCACCGATGAAGACCGTGTTGGAGGCGGTGGCTCTGGGCAACGAGCTGATGTGCCGCCTGGGCGTCATGTATTCGCCGCAGGGCCAGGGGCCCGGGTCGGACTGGTTTTTGACCCAGCTGTTCGGCTATTTCGGTGCCGCGCTGAGCGCGGGCGTGGTGATGGGGCTGGATGAGGACGCCCTGGTTTCCGCATTGGGCTTTGCCTACATGCAGGCAGCGGGCGGCAAGGAGGCGGGCTTCGGTGTCGGCGCCACGGGGCGCAGCATCTACCCCGCGTTTGCGGCGATGGGCGGCGTGACGGCCGCGCAGTTGGCGCAGGCCGGTTTGCTCGGGCCCGCATCCGCCCTGGATGGCGCGGCCAACCTGTTTCGCATCTATCTGGAAAGCGACCCGAGCCCCGCGCAGCTGGAGCAGTTGCTGGATCCCGAGGGCTGGGCCTTCACCGCCACGCAGATCAAGCCGTGGCCAAGCTGCCGCCTGTCGCACCCCTATGTGGCAGCCGCGATGGAATTGCGCAAGCAACTGAACGGCGAGCCGCTTGCGCGGCTGCATGTGGCGGTGAATGCGTCCGCGGCCAAGCTGTGCCGACCGCTTGCTGAGCGGCGCAGACCCATCACGCTGCAGGACGCGAAGTACAGCATTCCCTACATGACGGCCTTCACGCTGTTGCATGGCGCGGTGAATCTGGCCAACCTGCAGCAAGAAGCGCTGGCCGATGCGCGCGTACACGCCATCGCTGATCGGCTTGAAATTTCGGAAACCCTACCGGACAAACCCGGTCACCCGCCTGCGCAGTTGCATGCGGTGACGATGGCTGGGCGCGAGATTTCGGTGCAGGCGCCACCTTTTGATCTGGACAGCGCAGGCATTCGCACCAAGTTTGTGGATTGCCTGGTACATGCAGGTTTGGGTGCCAAGGCGGAAGTCGCTTGGAACGCTCTGCAGAGGCTGGCGTCGGCGCCCAGCGTCGATATTCTGTTCAGCAGCGAACTATGGGCGCAGGCATGAAATTGCCAGCCCAGCACCGGGGCACATCCCGGTGCTGAACTGCGGCGCTTATATCGGACGGATGTGCAAGTAAACCGGGCCGTTCAGCCCGGCTTGCCGCTTATGCCGTGGCGTTTTCCAATTCTTGGAGCAGTTGCGGCAGCAGATCCTGCCATTGCGCGACGACGCCGACTTCCGCGCGCGAAAAGATCGGAGCCTCGCGGTCCTTGTTGACCGCGATGATGCGGCTGTCCGTTGATACGCCGGCCAGATGCTGCGGCGTTCCAGAAATGCCAACGGTGAAGTACACCCGTGGATTGACGAACTTGCCCGACTGGCCGATCTGCCGTGCCACCGGCACCCATCCCGCGTCCACGGTCGGCAGGCTTCCCCCAAGGGACGCTCCAAGGCGTTGGGCGATCTGCGTGAGCAGCGCAAAGCCCTCATCGCCCTGCATGCCGCGTCCGCCGCCCACGACGAGGCGCGCATTCTCCAGCGGCGGAATCTTGTCGGTGGATTCGATGGTTGTGGACTGCGGCAGCGGCGGCAGTTGCGTGGTGGGCGCGCACGGGAGGACCTGCGGCAGGTGGCTTGCGGCGGATGGCGTGGTGTGGCTCTTCGCGGTGGCCGGGCGCCAACTGGCCGCGCAAAAGCCGCTAGCACTTACCAGTTGCATGCTCACGCGCCCGCCGTATGCGGCGCGCGTCGCAACCACATCGGCAGCGTCCAGTGCGAGCTGCGTGCAGCGCCCCAGATAGCTTCCGCCGAGCTGGGCGGCCACGCGAATGGCGCATTCCTCCGTTAGCGGCCCGGGTGGCGTGAGCAGCAGGGCATGGTCTGCCGCACCGGCTTGCTCCATGGCTTCCAGGCAGACCGGCAGCAGCTGTTCCGCGTCAATGCGCGTGAGGTGGGCATGGCGCATTTCAAACCATTGGGCAGAAGCCGGCAGGGCACGCGGTTCCACGGGAGCGTGTGATGCAGAACCGATGGCCAGCACCTTGAGCGTGCCGCCTTGAGCCATGGCGGCTGCCGCTTGCAGCAGCGCATCGGGGCTGTCGCAGGAGTCCGCCGGCGGCAGCAGGACGATGATCTGGCGGGGTGTGCTCATTCTGTGTCTCCGGTGGTCATCAGCAGCCGCGCGAGCGCGCGTGCCTGGGTGGCGGTGTCGCCTTCGATCATCTGGCACTGCGTGGTGCTGGTGGGCGGGCTGGCCAGGGTAGTAGCACGCAGGCGCACTTGGCCCACGGCGGTGCCATTCGGCATTGCGATCAGAGAAAAGCTCAGTTTCTTGGCCATCATCACGTTCTTGAGAAGCGGGTGGCGCAGCTTGTTGCGCGCGTGGTTGGTGACGGCGCAGACGATCGGCGCCGGCAGGGTCAGCTGCTCCTGCATCGCACCCAACTGCCTTGTGATTTGCAGCCTTCCATCGGCGCCGTTTTGCACCTCCATGGTTTGCGAGACAAGCGGCCAGGCGAGCGCCGCAGCGGCGGCGGCCGGGACGCTGCCGTCGTCTTCATCACCAAACTCCCGGCCGAGCAATACCAGATCGGCGGGCGAATCGGCGCTGCGAATCCAGGCAGCGAATGTCTTGGCGAGCGCCGCGCTGTCCCACGCGGGATGCAGCTCAGCCTGATACGCAAACACCTGATCGATGCGAAAGCTCGCCACATGCGGCAGCAGCTTGTCCTGCGCGGATGATGCGGCCATGAGCACGGAGATTTTCGTTTGCGGATCGGCATCGCGCAGCTTCAGCGCCAGCTCCAGCGCGGCTTCGTCGAAAGGGCTGAGCAGCGGATAGCTGTGGCGCTGAGCGCGCAAGGCGGCATCTGTCAGCGGGTCTGGCAACTGCCACTTGGGATCGGCAATGCCGGAAAGTATCACCAGGACATTCATGGGAAGTAGGGAGTGCTGTGGAATGCCTGAAGTTTGAGTCTCCCATGGCCTGTAACCAAGACCGCGTGGGCGAATAATCATTTCGGCAGAACCATCCAAGCCGGTGGCGCGTACTGGAGACATGAGTCTTTCGGTTCGCCCCAGGCGAATTCAACTTTCGTCGCGAGCGTCTGTGCGCGGCATGCCCGCGTTCCTACACTCGACAGCCTTGAATGACGGCAAAGATCGAGTGCCAGTCTCCATGTCTCTTGCCAAGAGTTTGACAAGCTCTTTAGGAATGAGATCAAAAAATGGAAGGAAGTCGTGGACTCTGCAAACATCAAGGTTGAATAAAGATGAATACACAGCAACAACTCAGGCAACTCGTCAACGCTCGCCGTGGGCTTATTGTTCCAGGCGCTTTCAACGCCATGTCCGCCCGCGTCGTGGCCGACATGGGTTTCGAAGCCATCTATGTGACGGGTGCAGGTGTCACCAACATGTGGTTCGGCCTGCCCGATCAGGCCTTCATGGGCCTGACGGACATCGCCGACCACACCGCACGCATCCGCGATGCGGTGGACGTGCCCTTGATCGTCGATGCCGATACCGGCTTTGGCAACGCTCTGAATACCTACCACGCCGTGCGCACGCTGGAGCGTGCTGGCGCTGACTGCATTCAGCTGGAAGATCAAATCAGCCCCAAGCGTTGCGGCCACTTCAACGGCAAGGAAGTGATTGAAGCCAGCGAAATGATCGGCAAGATCAAGGCTGCAGCAGACGCCCGCCGCAACCCCGACACCCTCATCATGGCTCGCACCGATGCTGCAGCCGTCCATGGTTTTGATGCGGCTGTGGAGCGTGCCCAGTCTTATGCCGATGCGGGCGCCGACATCCTGTTTGTAGAGGCCGTGACCAGTGCCGAGCACATCCGCGCCCTACCCCAGCGCTTGCAAGCGCCACAGCTGATGAACATGGTGATTGGCGGTAAAACACCGATCACGAGCACTGAAGAGTTGGCCAGCATGGGCTTCAGCATCGTGCTGTATGCCAACGCAGCGCTGCAAGGGGCCATTGCCGGTATGCAGAAGGCATTGGGGGTGCTGAAAACGGCGCATCACCTTCATGAAGACCCCGCACTGGTCGCGCCATTTGCTGAGCGCCAGCGCTTGGTCAACAAGCAGCAGTGGGACATGCTGGAAAAGAAGTACAAGAGCACCTGAAAGAACTCTTCGTGAACGTCCAACCATCCCCTCCCACCTTCTAACGCGCCCGGTACAGACACGATGGAGTCAACGCCCGCTGCTGTGCCAGCCGCGCACCGCGCTCTCCACGGCGGCGAGGGTGATGAATTCCTGTTCCAGTTGGCCTCGCTCCAGTGAGCGCAGATGGGCGTCCAGAGCCGCTTCTTCGGGTGACAGGGTGCCGGGTTCGGGATTGGGCGCCGGCGAGGGCTCTGCCACGGCGGCGCATGCAGTAGCGGCGGCACTGGGCAGAAAGCTCTGGCTGGAGGGCTTGCAGGTGGGTGGTCATGGCTGTTGGGATTGTGTGGTGCGCAACTACAACGCGGCCAAAGCCACTTCCGGCGCTTTGTCGAGGATTTTCAGCAGCGCCTTGGCCGCGCCGGTGGGCGAGCGTTTGCCCTGCTCCCAATTGCGGATCGTGTCGAGCGAGACATGGATGCGTGCCGAAAACTCTGTCTGGCTCAGTCCCAGGCGCTGGCGCACCCGCCGTGCGAACTGGGCGGCGTCCTGCATCGCCTGTGCATCATCCTCGGCGATCTGTTGAGCAATCTCGGATTCGGTGGTGGAGTCCACCCGGGCGGTATCAATGCGCCCGCGTTTCACGCCAGCGCCTTGGGTCGGATCAATGTGGATGCGTACGACTGTCATGCTGTTGGCTCTCCCGCTGATTGGCTTTGCGCGCCGAAATGATGCGAATGGCTGCACCGCGCAAGGCGTACACCACGACGTACAAGCGCCCTTCTATGCGCCCGCATAGCCGATAGCGCTCTTCGCCGTAGTCGTGCCGTGCATCGGACTGGACGGTTCGATCGGGATCAAAAAACGCGTGCGCCGCGTAGGTGAAGTCAAAACCGCGCTGCGCGAAACAGGCGTCGCTTTTGTCGTCATCCCACTCGAATTCCATGTGGTGGATTGTAGTCCTCTGAACTACTTTTTGGCCTGTGTCTTGGTGGCGCTCAGCTGCCTTTGTAGCCCCAGCCCCCGCAAATGCGCCAGCAGGCCCTGCAGGTTTTCCGGGTTCGCCAGGTGCACGATCATGGTGCGGATGGTCAGCTGGTCTTGCGCATCCACCTCGGACACCACGTCGTGCGCGCGCAGCTTTTCCAGCAGCTCCAGCAGGCGCTTGCGGTCCTGCATCCAGCTGCTCCAGCAGGCCGTCCAGCCCCAACTGCACCGCCACGCCCAGGCCACCCTCCTGCTCGCGCTGCAAGAACTCGCGCCGCAGCACCGTCAGCAGCAGCGACTGCTCCAGCGTCAGGCGCTGGCGGCGCACCAGCGGGTGCGGCCATTCGTCGTCGTCGGCATCGTCGGCCTGCCAGCCCGGCGCCACCGCCACATAGGCCACGCCGCGCAAATCATCCACGCGCACCTGCAGGTCCAGCGGCTCCAGCAGCGCGGTGACGCGCGCCGTGTCTATGGCGATGTGGCGGAACAGCTGCGGCTTGCTGGCTTGCTCCAGCAGGCCCATTTTCAGCAGCTCTTGCAGCGCGCGGCGCAGGGGCTGGAGCGTGACGGGCGCGGTTTCTGGCGCGGGCTCGGCGGGCGGCTCTGGCGCTGGGACCGCGCCACCGTCGGGGCCGGCCTGCGGCGCGGCGGCCGATTGGTCGAAGAGGTCGGCATGTGCTATTGAAAAAGGAGCTTCTTGCGTAGATTGGTGGCGCGGTACAAGTGGTTTGGTTGGGCTGGGATCGAACTCCCTACCTTCATGCCAACGCCGAGCGGCATTGTCCTTGGCGTGTGTCAGCAGCTGGTGACGGCGCAGAACGTTGGCAGTTTCGTGGATGGCGTCGAGGATGTGGTGCTTGGCTTTGGTCTTGGTGGTTGCAGCCACTGCCAATGTGACGCCAGCCCGGCCAGCCAGCGCAAGCTGTCCGGCATGATCGTTTCTGGCAGGCGGGGCGCGAAATTTCAGGCATCCATTTCCCGCAACGCCTGCTCCGTCACCTCCACCCTCGGCACCGTAAACCGCCACGCGCGCCCATCCGCGCCGCGCAGCTCGATCTGCTGCGGCTCCAGCCCCTGCGCATCGTCCCCACCCGCCCAGGCCAGCCACTGCGCCAGGGTTTCCAGGTCGTGCTCGCCGGGCGGCAGCGCCTGCGCCAGGTCGGCCAGGGTCAGGGCCTGGCCTCGGGCCTCCAGCAGCGCCAGCGTTTGCGCACGCAGCGCCTCGGTGTCCAGCCCCTCGAAGGCTTGCCAGAACTCGGCATCCATGTCGGCCAGTTGCGCGTACTGGGTGGTCAGCAGCAGTTCGGTGGCGGCGTCGCCGTCGAGCGATTTGGCGCGCAGGCGCTCGATCAGCGGCAGGTTGGCTGTCGATACCGACAGCGGCGGCAGCGGCGCGGGGCCTGGCGGCTCCAGTCGATGTGCAGGGCCTGGTTCAGGATGTCGTTCAGCAGCTGGCCGACGCGCTGGTTTTCCGCCGCCTGGCCGGTCTTCATGAACTGGGCCACCTCGCGCTCGCTGCGCGCGCGCACGGCCTGCACCACCTTGGCTTCCTTGATCAGCTGGGGCACCAGCAGTTGCAGCTCGCTGCGCTGCAGGTCGTCCAGCGCCTGCGTGATGAGCGGGTGCGCCAGGATGGGGCGCAGGCGCGTGCGCATGTCGGCCAGCTCGGCCTGGTCATCAAGCTGCTGCTGAAAGCTCTCGAACACCCGGCCCTCCTGCGTGTGCAGGAGGGCGGCGTGGCCGTCGAGCAGCTGGTCGATGACGGCGCCCCGGTGCTGCTGCGCGCTCAGGATGGCCTGGCGCAGCGCGCGGTCGGCGTCGCGCCACGAATCTTCCACGCGCCGAAAGTCCGCGCGCAGGCTGCTGGCCAGGGTGTAAACCTCGCGCATGCCTTCGACGGCCTTGCGCGGGCGACAGCGGCTGCGCGCGCCCGGCGCGCACGTCGTCGATCTGCTGCTGCAGCTCGGCCAGGCGGCGCTCCAGGTGTGCGGCGCGGCGCTCGGGGTCGGGGTCGAGCGCGGTGATGAGCGCGGTGATGAGCGTGCGGCGTATCCACTCGCGCAGCTCGCGCCGCGCCTGCGCCGGGGTGTCTTGCAGGTCGATCTCGAAGTCGCTGTCGTTGGCGTGCGTGGCCAGCATGTCGGCCAGCGCCTGCACCGCGACGTCAAATGGCACGCCATCGCGCTGGTGCTCGAACAGCGCGTCCAGACAGCTGAGCATCAAAGGCGCCCGGCGCGAGGCCAGCAGCAGCCAGGCCGGGTGCTGCTGGCGCGCGAGCAGGTATTTTTGCGTGCGCTGCTGGGACAGGGTGGACATGGGGCGCCTTGTTCACCGCCGCAGGTCAGCCAACCCCGTGCCTTACACGTCGATATTGCCGGCGCGCAGGGCGTTGGTCTCGATGAAGTCGCGCCGAGGCTCCACTTCGTCGCCCATGAGCATGGTGAACACGCGGTCGGCCTCGATGGCGTCGTCGATCTGCACACGCAGCAGGCGCCGCACCTCGGGGTCCATGGTGGTTTCCCACAGCTGCTCGGGGTTCATCTCGCCCAGGCCCTTGTAGCGCTGGCGGCTGGTGGTGCGCTCGGCTTCGCTGATGAGCCAGGCCATGGCTTCGCGGAAGTCGGCGACCTTTTCTTCCTTTTGCTTCTCGCCCTCGCCGCGCATGACCTTGGCGCCTTCGCCCATCAGGCCGCGGAAGCTCTCTGCCGCCTCGGCCAGGGTGGCGTAGTCGTCGCCGGCCACGAAGTCCTGGGTGATGAGGCTGCTCTTGATGTTGCCGTGGTGGTGGCGGCTGATGCGCAGTATGGGCTTTTCGCTGCGCGGGTCGATCTCGCCGGCCACGTCGGCGGGCACGCCGGTGGTGTTCAGTTCGCGCAGCTTGGCCTGCAGCTGCTCGGCGCTGGCCTGGGCTTCTTCCAGGGTGTCGAGGTGGAAGGCCACGCCGTCGGCGACGGCGCGCAGGGCCTCGGCATCCATGAAGGCGGACAGGCGGGTGATGACGTGTTCGGCATGCTGGTGCGTGCGCGCCAGCGCGGCCAGCTCGTCGCCGGCCAGGGTGCGCGGGGTCTCGCCGCCGGTGCTGACGCTGGCGTGGTTCAGCGCCACGCGCAGCAGGAAGCTGTCCAGCGCCGCGGCGTCCTTCAGGTACAGCTCTTCCTTGCCGTTCTTGACCTTGTACAGCGGCGGCTGGGCGATGTAGATGTGGCCGCGCTCGACCAGCTCGGGCATCTGGCGGTAGAAGA
>JAFEEP010000586.1 GCA_018241045.1 Pseudomonadota bacterium
CGCTGTTGGGACGTTTCAACTCGATCGCCAGTTTTTCTAGGGTATGCACCGACAACATTCGTTCGAGGATGTCCGCATCGGGGATCGGGGTCACCTCAATAGGCGGATACCCCTTCTGCTTCGATATCTGATCGAGTAGCGTCTGGAAGATCGTTGCTGCCGCTCCTGGACCCAGGCTGTCCTTTCTGTCGTGGCTTACGAACCACAACTGATGCACATCGGGGCGGAAGACAAAAGGGATACGCCTCAGATGGGGGAGCAGGTGCCGTGGGATAACAATCGCCTTGGCTTCCGCGTCCGTTGCGACATCTCTGGTCAGCGTGTTAAACCACGGCTCATCCGGGTCGAGATTGACATAGCGAAAGATCTCTCCATTGATCCCCTTCGAAATATCCTCCGCGTCCTCCGGATAAAGAGATCCAATGACGCCACCATGCAGGGATCCGAGCTTTGCTATCCCCCCAGCCGCATACAGATCCTTGAAAAGCGCCGCATAGCGCGCCGGCGAGTGTGGCTGATGCATCGCGATGTTCAAGCTTGCGATCTTCACCGTTCTTTTTCGAGACATCGGCACTCCGGGCAAAAAGGGTTACTGCTCATCCAACCGCCGCCGGCAATACCCCGCCAGCGCCCCTGCGCTGGCCCGGCATCGGCTCATGTCTTTAATCGGCATCGTCGGCACGTGCGATGCGCCTCGGTAGCTCGCCTCGAGGGTTTCGATCAGCCGCCTCAGCTCCGCGTCGTCAGTGTGCGTGCGCGCCTTGATCAGCTTGTTGAAGATGACGGTGCTCGTAGGCTTGCAGATCGAGATCGCCTCCAACGTCAGCCTGTACAGGTCGCGCTGCACCTTGTTCATTCGTTGCTCAGCTTCATCAGTCGAACGATTCCGGGATCGTTGGCACCGCGATCACCCGACCATCCCGCAACGAGAACGAGACCACGCGGGCGTTTCCCAGGAAGTTCGCCTGGCTCCATACCCAGATCTGGTCAGTGCCGCGAGCGGTGACCATATAGGGATGGCCCAGCAAGGCTCCGGCGCAGAGCAGTGCGGCGAGTGTCCTCATTTCAGCACCCGGCAGCCGGTCGACTCGCACCGCACCGCGAGCGCGTCGCCATTGGTGCAGGCAACGCTGAAGGTTTCGAAGCCGGCGCCCTGCGCGGTGAGGTTCGCAGCAGGATAAGGATTGCAGGCGCGTACCTCGCCGAGCTGCTCGGCCTCGTAGGAGAAGCGGCCGATCTTGTGCTTCGGCTTTACAGGTGCTGCTGACTGTGCCGCCGTTTGCCCTTGGGGGCGGTCCGTTGCCAACGCTGACGCAGTCGGGGTTGGTCCGGGTAATGAAGCATCTGACGGAGCTGGCTCAACCCTTGCGACGTTCAGCCGGGTCGAGGCGCCCTTGAGGTAGCCGGACACGTAATTTGCCGGCAACTCGACCATGGCCGTCCCCCCTTCGCTGTTGTACCGAATGCGAAGGCCATTGGTCGCATTCATCAGGACGGCCAACGGGATGACCGACGTCAGTTCTTCCTCGTAAGAGCAAGAAGATCCGCTGCAGAACTTTACGCGGCGCTGGCCGACCGCAGTTGGCGGCTCAATGCCCCCCACGAGACTCGCAGATCGGAAGAAAAGCCATCGGCTCGATGAATACGCCCAGGTCACGAAAAGCGCGTGCGTGACAACGCCTGTGGCCTTCGACTGCGAGGCAAAAAGCTGAGCGGAGTACGTAGGCCCCATGCTCTCTCCGCCACGAACTACTGGGCCCGCAAACAACCTGGCACGGTCAAATTCACTGTCGACGACTCGTCCCAATTGCGCAACTTCGTCTGGGGTCTTTTTCGTGTAATCGATCGCGCAGCCGCTCATCGTCACCAGTGCGGCTACCGCCGCGGCCACTGCAATACGCTTCATCGTCCTCTCCCATTCCCCAGCTCGTCCCGCGCCCGCCGCTCCGCCTCGGCGCGCACGAGGCTGGTCTCCGCCTCGATCAGTTCGCGCCGTGCATTGCGCAGTGCGTAATACATCGCCTCGCGGGCGCGGGCCATGGCCCACGCCGTAGGCCCCACCACCAGCAAGCCCCATCCGAGCAGGATCGCGCCATGGGGGAAAGGGCGCGCATGGCCCCAGAAATCCGCCATCAACCCGGCAAACCCGAGCCAGGCCAGCGCGTACGGGATGCCCGTCGGGTGGCGCAGAAACATGCGCCACAGGTGTGCGCGCACCGCGGCAAGACGCCGCCGCGTCGCCGCGGGGTCCTCGGGCGGCACCGGGGCAGGTTGCGCCGACACCATCTCGATCGTCACCTGATCGGCCTGGATGATGGTGGGACGGTCGAATTTGACGACATCATTCCCCGCCACGTCGCCCACCGGCCCCTTGAACGTCTGCTTCATTCCTCTCCCTTCCCGCTGCGCTTCACCACGTCACGGCCGGCCACACCGCTGACGCTGCCCTTGAACACCTGCTTCGAGCCTTCGTAGCGAGCGGCTGCAGCCACGGCGCCTCCCTGCAGCGCCCCGATCGCCGCCGCCTTCACGGCCAGCGGCGCCGCGCGGAAGAGCGAGAGCAGCTCCTGTTCGTCGGCCGATAGCGATGCAGTCGTGCGCACACCAGTGATGACGTATTGAACGTCCGCGCCTATCGCCGCAATTCGCTCTAGGTATGCGGCATCGGGTGACCGCTCGCCAGCCTCGTAGTTGATCTGCGCCCGCTTCTGCACGCCTCCAGCCTCGCCGAACTGCGCTTGGCTCAATCCGAGGTTCTTGCGTTCTTCCTGTAGGCGCTCGCCTATGGTGCTCATACGTGCATAAACCTGTTGACAGGTGCTCGTTTGAGCACCTATATTCACATCACACAACGCGCCACACGTTGCAAACACAGTCATTCACTCGCCGGAGGTTTCCAAATGGCTACCCCCAACGCCAACCAGATCAAGCACGCCCTGCGCCAGCAGGGCCACACCCTCAAGTCGTGGTCCGAAGCCAACGGCTTCAAGTACCGCGACGTCTCCGAAGTCATCCGCGGCATCCGCCGCGGCAACTACGGCACCGGCCGCGACATCCGCCTGAAGCTCGGCCTGCCCGTCGACGAGCAGATCGCGGCCTGAGCGCATGCCCGCTCGATTCTACGACGCACAAACCGATTTACGAGGATAAAAAATGCTCACTGTATTCATTCAAGGTTTGCCGCCGGCATGGGAAGGGCAACTGCGCCTCGTCTGCGCCGACGGCTCAGTGCAGGTGCAGGGGCAGCGCTACAGGGTGGAGGCCGCCCCGGGTCAGCTCGTCACCCTGGTGCGCGCCACCGATGAACCGGCCATCGACTACTTGGTGGCCGAATCGCTCGACGACGGCAGCGCACTCGAGGTCGTGTATGGCCGCCCCCGGGTGAGCAGCTACAAGCCCAGCCGGCCGTGCCACGCGGGCAGCGTGAAGCTGCAACTGAACAAGCGGCGCTGGTGGCGTGGGGGTTCATCGCGGGCTCCGGTGGCTTAGGCATGGCTGCAGCCTAGCCCACGGTAAAGGCCTTTCGCCGCTTCGAAAGCGCCCTTTGTTTCGACCCCCCTCAGACCGAGCCCTTCCAATGTCCCGTCGCCATTCCACCCCCGTGCCCAGCTCGCTGCGTGCTGCGTTCGAAGCGGACAAGGCCCATGCGCTGGCCCATCGCCGCCTCAACGTCGAGCGCCTGGCCGAGCTGCTCGGCACCACCCCGGCCACGCTCTACAAGTGGATCGAGACCGACACCATGCCGGTGCGCGCGCTGCCCGCCTGGCAGCACCTCACCGGCGCACACCACGTGGTGCGCTACCTCGCCAGCCGCGAAGGCGGCGTGGTGATCGCCGTGCCGGCCGGCCACGCCGCCAGCGCCGACGACGTGCACGCGCTGCAGGCCACGCTCAACGACGCGGTGGGCGCGCTGCTGGAGTTCATGCGCGGCGCGCTCGACCGCGACACCACCCTGGGGCGGCTCTCCGCCGGCCTCGAATCGCTCGCCTGGCACCGCGCCAACGTCGACAAATCCGACCAACCCGAACTGGAGTTCTGACCATGTCCATCGTCCAGAGCATCCCCGCCGACGTCGTCGTCGAGCACGCCCGCAGCCGCGTCAAGGTTTGTATCGACGACGCCCACGCCACCGCCCGCTTGCTGCGCGCCGGCGAGATCGACTGGCTCGCCGCTTTCAACCAGATCTCCGACAAGCAGACGAGCGTGAACACCGTGTGCTGGACGCTCGAGGCGCTGCTGGCCGACTACCGCCGACCGGCCCGCGACCAGCTTGCCCAAGTGGCCGAGCTGCGCACGTCGGCCCAGGCCGCGCTGCAGGCGCTGCAGGCGGCGCTGCGCGAGACCCCCCTGTTCGACGGCCCGCGGAGCTCGGCATGAACGGCGCCCGCAAGACGGACTA
>JAFEEP010000587.1 GCA_018241045.1 Pseudomonadota bacterium
GAGGTCTATGCCGCGAAGGACGCCGGAGAGAAGTTCGTGGCCGACTTCGTCAAGGCATGGACCAAGGTGATGAACGCCGATCGCTTCGACCTCGCCTGATTGGCGAGCGGATGACCCCGCTTCCGGCTTCGGCCGGGGCGGGGTCGTTGCTTTGTCGCAGCTTGTCGCAGGCGGTCGATTCCCGCTTGTCGAAGCGCGTGGGTAAAGGCAATGCGGGCGGGTCCGGGCAAAAGGCCCCGCGCGCCGCAGTCGAGGCCCCGTGCTCCCAACCGATTCCGAACCGCCGGTTAACCTGATCGAGCGGATGCGCGTGCGATACGGACGGCGCGCACCCGCGCTGGCGCTGACCCTGCTGGTCGAAGCGCTGATGATCCTTGCGGTGCTGTCATTGGGTTTCCTGCCCGAAAGCACCAAGACCAAGCCGGGAACGCGGCTTGTCAGCATCGCGATCAAGCCGGCGAACGACGACCAGCCGCAACGCAGCAAGGCCGCTCCGGCCAAGACCAGTCCCACCCCGGCGACCGATCAGGCAAAACCCAATCAACCGCGCCCGGCGGCGCTCGCGGCGGTGCAACCGGTCGCTCCCGCTGCGCCGACGCCGCCTGCGTTCATTCCCATCCCGCGCGACCAGATGGCCGCGCTCGATATTTCGCGCGCGCCGCGCCAGTCTGCCGCGCCGGGGCCGAAGGCGCTGATGGGCCCGGTCGACAGCGGGGTGCCGGGGGACAGCAAGCGGGTCGGCTCGGCGCCCAACGGCCAGCCGCTCTATGCCGCGTCATGGTATCGCGAGCCCTCGGACAGCGAGTTGGCGGGTTATCTCTCCACCGCTCAGGGCCCCGGCTATGCGCTGATCGCCTGCCGCACCGCGCCCGAATGGCGGGTAGAGGACTGCGTCGGGCTCGACGAATATCCTTCGGGCTCGCAGATCCAGCGCGCGATCCTTGCGGCCGCGTGGCAGTTCAAGGTGCGCCCGCCCCGGCTGGGCGGGGTTTACAAGGTCGGCGAATGGGTGCGGATCCGCATCGACTATGAGCGTCGTCCCGGGCGCGGCGGATAGGCTCTATTCGCCGAATGCCTCGCGTCGCGCAGCTTGCAGCGCGGGATCCATCGCCAGCACGGCCAGATCGTGCAGGCCGCCTTCGCTGTCGCGCAATTGTCCGCGCAGCAGGGCCTCGGCGCGGAACCCCGATTCCTCGAACAGGGTGATCGCCCCGGCCTGATCAGGCGTCATCCGCGCGGTCAGCTTGGTTGCGCCGGCCTCCGTCGATGCCGCAATCGCCGCGTCAAGCAGGAAGCGCCCCAGCCCCTTGCTGCGCATCTCGGGTGCGACCAGCAGGCGAATGTCCCAGACGTGCGGCGACCAACTCAGCCGGTCGGAAAGTGCAGCGATAGTGGCAACCACCTGTCCCTCGCGCAGCGCGACCAGGCTGAACAACTGCCCCGATGCCGCGCCATTCAGCCAGGCATCGACCACCTTGGGCTGGCGGATGTCGCGGGCGAGGAACAGCAGATCGTGCGGCGGAACGCCCTGGGCGAAGCGAGCGATCATCTCGCGGTCGCCCGCTGCGGGAGGGCGGATCGTGACAGTCGGATCGCCAAAGGCGCGGGTTTGGGTCAAACGCTTTTCGCTCCCAGCCAGGAATCGAGTTTGGGCCACATCCGCTTGACCGCATTTGGTCCGGCGATGAGGCTGACGTGGCCGCCTTTCAGCACCACCTGTTCCTTGTCGGTCGAGCCGATCAGGCCGATCAGCGGGGCCGACGCCTCGGTAGTGACGATGTGATCGTGTTCGGCGGTGACGTGGAGGAACGGGCAGGAGATCCTGTCGAGTTCGACTGGCCTGCCACCGATCTTCATCGTTCCTTCCAGCAGCCGGTTTTCCCAGGTCAACTGCTTGACCGTCTCGCGGAAATATTCGCCCGCCAGCGGCAGCATATCGTTGCTCCAGCGGTCGAACATCCGGTGTGCCTTGACGAAATCATCGTTCCACAGATTGTCGAGCAGGGCGAAGTTGGCGCTGGCGCGGCCCGCCGGGCGGAGCATATCGAAGGCGGTCAGCAGCATATCGGCGGGGGCCATGCCCAGCGTATCGACCAGCCTGTCGACATCGAAATAGCGCGGGTCCGACCAGGCCCGGAACAACGTCATCTGCCGGAAATCCGCCGGCGTGGTGAACACCGCCAGGTTCTTTGGCCCCTTCGCGTGGTTGAGGCCTGACCACAGCGTCGAGAGCACCCCGCCCATGCAATAGCCGACCAGGCTGACGTCGGGTTCCCCGGTGGTGCGCTGAACCTCGGCAATCGCGCCACCGAGGAAATCCTCGACATAGTCCTTCATCGCCAGCCCGCGATCCTCGGGCCGGGGCGCTTCCCAGTCGAGCATGAACACGTCGTAGCCGCGCAGCAGCAGGAACTCGACCATGCTCTGGCCCGGCACCATGTCGAAGATGTAGCCACGATTGGTGGTGGCCATGACCAGCAGCACCGGCACCCGGTAGACCTCGTCGACCAGCGGATGATAGTGATAAAGCCGCATCGGCCCGCGACTGACGATCACGTCCTTGGTGCTTGTCCCCAGCACCGGCGCGGGCGAGGCGAGATAGCCCAGCCCTTTGAGATTGCGCTGGATCGTCCGCTCGACGACGGTCTGCGCCGATTCGAGAGCGGCCGAGACCATCAGCCGTTCCCGATCATTCTGGCGGCTTCCGTGTGCGACGCACGGCGGGGCGGCTGGGTGCTGCTTCGGGGCTCTGCGCGCGCAGCAGGGCTTCGATCCGCGACAGGCTGGCCTCGACATTGGCGAGGCGCGTACCCAGTGCCTCGAAATCTGCGCGGCTAGGCAGGTTGGCGGCAGCGAGCATCCGCCCGGTCGCCTCGTTGCTTGCCGCCTGGGCCTGGATCGCCGCGCCGCTCATGGCCTGCATCGCCTGCGCCGCCTCGGGCTTGGCGAGCATTTCGGTGCCATGCTCGTTCACCAGCTTCTCCCACTGCGCCATCCAGGTGCGCGCGAGGGCGAAGGGATCGAGGTTGGGACTATCGCTCATGCCGGGCAGAGTGTTGCGCCGCCCCGGTTTTCCGTCAAGCGATTCAGGCGGCTTCGCTCTCCGCGTCGAGGTCGTAGGCGCTGTGCAGCACGCGCACGGCCAGTTCGGTCTCGTCCTCGTCGATCAGCACCGAAACCTTGATCTCGCTGGTGCTGATCGCCTGGATGTTGATCCCGCGATCGGCCAGCGCGCGGAACATCGTGCTGGCGACGCCCGCGTGGCTCTTCATGCCGACGCCCACGACGCTGATCTTGGCGACCTTGCCGTCGGTGATGATGCGGTTGAAGCCGATCGCTTCCTTCTGCGCCTCGAGCAGGGTCTGCGCGCGAAGGAGGTCGGCGCCGGGCACGGTGAAGGTCACGTCGGTCTCACCCTTGTCGCGCCCGACGTTCTGGATGATCATGTCGACGTTGATGTTGGCGGCGGCCAGCGGGCCGAAGATCGTCGCCACTGCGCCGGGCCGGTCAGGCACGCGGGTCAGGATGATCTTGGCCTCGTTCTTGTCGGCGGCGATGCCGGTGATGAGCTGGCGTTCCATGTCCAATCCTTCGAGTTCGTCGTCGCTGACGATCAGGGTGCCGGGGATTTCGTCGGCGGGGGTGGCGTCATCATCGATGAAGCTCGACAGCACCTGGACGCGCACGCCTTCCTTCATCGCCAGGCCGACCGAGCGGGTCTGCAGGACCTTCGAGCCGACCGAAGCCAGTTCGAGCATTTCCTCGTAGGTCACATACTTCAGCTTGCGTGCCTTGGCGACGATGCGCGGGTCGGTGGTATAGACCCCGTCGACGTCGGTGTAGATGTCGCAGCGGTCAGCCCCGATCGCGGCGGCGACGGCGACGGCGGAGGTATCCGACCCGCCGCGCCCCAGCGTGGTAACGCGCCCGTCGTGCGACAGGCCCTGGAAGCCCGGAATCACCGCAATCTCGCCCGCCGCCATCGAGGCGAGCAGGGCCTGCGAATCGATATCCTCGATCCGCGCCTTGGCGTGGGCATCGTCGGTGCGGATCGGCATCTGCCAGCCCAGCCACGAACGCGCCTTGCAACCCAGCGCCTGCAGCGTCATCGCCAACAGGCCCGAAGTGACCTGCTCGCCGCTGGCCACGACCACGTCGTATTCGGCCGGGTCATAAAGCGGGTTTGCCTCGCGGCAGAAGTTGACCAGCCGGTCGGTTTCGCCCGCCATGGCCGAGACGACCACGGCCACCTCGTGCCCGGCGGCCTGCTGGCGGCGAACGATATTGGCCACGCGGCGGATCCGTTCCGATCCGGCCATCGAGGTGCCGCCGAACTTCATCACGATGCGGGCCACGTCGAATCCTGTCCTTGCGCAACAAAATTGCCGCCAGCACCCCTCGCGCCGCGGCGGGCGCCCTGTTAGGGTCGAGGCATGGCTAATGCAAGTTCCGCAACCACGATCCGCCCTGACGAAGCCGCCCATTTCGGCAAGCTGGCCGCCGATTGGTGGGATCCCAAGGGGTCATCGGCGATGTTGCACCGGTTGAACCCGGTGCGGCTGGTCTTCTTGCGCGAGGCGATCGACCGCCACTGGGGGGGTGATTCGCACAGCGTGCGGCCGCTGGCGGGCAAGCGCGCGCTCGACGTCGGCTGCGGCGCGGGTCTGCTCTGCGAACCGCTCAGCCGGCTTGGCGCGGCGGTGACCGGGGTCGATGCGGCGGCGGAAAACGTCGCCGCGGCCACGGCCCATGCCGCAGGTGCCGGACTGACGATCGACTATCGACACGGCGAGCTTGCCGCGCTTGGCCTGGGTCAGTTCGATCTGGTCACGTCGATGGAGGTGATCGAGCATGTCGCCGACAAGGCCGGGTTCGTGGGGGAACTGACGGCGCGGCTTGCGCCGGGCGGCCTGATGGTGCTGTCGACCCCCAATCGCACCGTTCGCTCGCGCGCGCTGCTGGTCGGGGGAGCGGAGCGGCTGGGCATGATCCCGCGCGGCGCCCATCACTGGGATGATTTCCTCACCCC
>JAFEEP010000588.1 GCA_018241045.1 Pseudomonadota bacterium
CGCGAACATCCCCAGCGTCAGCGACACGTCATGGAACAGCGAGAACAGCGCGCCGACGCCGAACTGCCATTCGAACCGCACCCAGATATAGATCGAGATCGCCACCATCGCGAGGCCGAGCGCGAGCATCCCGGTGTGGAACAGCTCGCCCGAAACCTTGCCCGAGACCGAATCGACGCCGTCGACGCGGGCATCGGCGTGGGCCTGCTTGATCGCCGCGGTGATGGTCTTGGCCATGGCCTCGGACTTGCCCGGATCGCTTTCCGATCCATGCGGCAGCTTCATCCGGATCGAGACCTGGTTGGGCTGGCCGAACCGCTGGATCGTCGGCTCACCGAAGCCCAGCTTCTCCACCTCGGTGCGCAGCTTGGCGACCGGCGCCTCGGTGCTCTGGGTGAAGGTCACGCGGATCATCTGGCCGCCGATGAAATCGACCCCGAGGTTCAGCCCCTGGGTCAGGATCAGGCCCCACGAGGCCACGATCAGGATGATCGAGACGACGAAGAACGGCACCCGCCACTTGAGGAAGTGGATATTGGTGTTGTCGGGAACGAGCTTGAGCAGTCGCATGGCAGCGCCCTTAAATATTGAGGTCGTGCGGCCGCGCGCGGCGCAGCCAGCCGGCGACCCACATCCGGGTCAGGGTCACCGCGGTAAAGACCGAGGTGGCGATGCCGATCACCAGAACCACGGCAAAGCCCTTCACCGGGCCCGAGCCAAAGGCGAACATCAGCGCGGCCGAGATGATGTTGGTGATATTGGCGTCGAAGATCGCCCGGCTCGCTTCCTTGTAGCCCATTTCGACGGCCTGGACCACGCGGCGGCCGCGCGCGCGTTCCTCGCGGATGCGTTCGTTGATCAGCACGTTGGCATCGACCGTCGCGCCGATGGTCAGCACGAAGCCGGCGATCCCCGGCAGGGTCAGCGTAGTGCCCAGCCCGGCCATGATCCCCAGGATCATCAGCACGTTGAGGACCAGCGCGAGGTTGGCGTAAATCCCGAACCGGCCATAGACCAGGAACATGATCGCCACGACCGCGAAGGTGCCGACGCCGACCGCGACCAGCCCCTTGTTGATCGAATCCGCCCCAAGATCAGGCCCCACCGAGCGTTCCTCGACCACCTTGAGGTCGACCGGCAAGGCGCCCGAGCGCAGCGCGATGGCGAGCTGGTTGGCGCTGTCGGCGGTGAAGCTGCCGGAAATCCGAGCGGTGCCGCCGATGATCGGCTCCTCGATCACCGGGGCGGAGAGCACCTTGCCGTCAAGGATGATGGCGAAGGGCTTCTTGACGTTCTCGGTGGTCAGCTTGGCGAACTTGGCGCCGCCCTGCTGGTCGAAGGTGATGGTGACGATCGACTGGTTGTTGCGATCGTCGTTGCCCGGCTGTGCGTTGGCGAGCTGGTCGCCCTTGATCCCGCCCAACCGCTTGACCGCGATCGGCGCCGCGCCGTCCTTGGTCTGGTTCTGGTAATAGACGATCTCGTCGCCCGGAGGGGCGATGCCCTGGGCCAGATCGCTGGGCAGCGCGGTGGTATCGACCAGCTTGAACTCGAGCTTGGCGGTCTGGCCCAGCAGGTTCTTCAACTCGGTGGGGTCCTGCAGGCCCGGTACCTGGACGACGATGCGGTCGCTGCCCTGCCGGATGATGGTCGGCTCGCGCGTGCCGAGCGCGTCAATCCGCTTGCGCACCACCTCGGTCGCGGTTTCCATCGCCTGGGTCACCGCCTGGTCGACTCCGGCCTGGGTCGGGGTCATGACGATGCGGTTGCCGTCGAGCACCTGCAGGTCCCAGTCGCGCTGGCCGGTCATCCCGGCCCCGCGGGTCAGCGTCTGGAGCTGTTCGCGCGCGGCGTCGATCTGGGTCGGATCGGCGACAATGAAGCTGACCGTGCCGTCCTTGGTCGAAATGTCGCCGATCTGGATCGGCTTGTCCGCCGACTTGAGCCGGTTGCGGACATCTTCTTCCATCGTATCAAGGCGTTGCCGCTTGACCTGATCGGCGTTGGCTTCAAGCAGCAGGTGGCTCCCGCCGGCAAGATCGAGCCCGAGGTTGACCTTGGGCGCGGGCAGCGCCGATGGCCAAGGCAAACCTGCAACCGAAAAGATCGAGGGCAGCGACATCGCCGCGCAGGACAGGGTGATGAACCAGAGCCAGATCTGCTTCCAGCGGGGAAAATCGAGCATCGCTTCGCTTTCGCTTCGGGCCGGACCGGATCAGTCGTTGGCTGCGGCGCTGCCCGGAGGCGGCACGATATCGGCGATCGTCGACTTGAGCGCCTTGACCCGAACATTGGTGCCAAGGTCGAGATCGACATAGTGTTCGTCGACCTTGACCACCTTGCCCAGCAGGCCGCCAGCGGTCAGCACCTGATCGCCCTTCTTGAGCCCGCCGATCTTGGTCTGCAGGTCTTTCTGACGTTTCATCTGCGGGCGCAGGATCAGGAACCAGAAGATCACGAACATCCCGACGATCGGCAGGAAGCTGATCCATGCCGGGGGTGAACCGGCCGCGGAGGCGGCAGCGAGGAGGGAGAAAGTCGGGGCGGTCATAAGCGTCCGGAAATGGCCTCAGAAATGGGAACGTCCGGAGGACCCGGACGCAATTGCGGGCGCCTAGCAGCAATGGTGGGGGATAGCAACGCGCGCGCCGCCCCGCCTCCCCGCCGGGCCGCTTGTACATGGCGATGCGATCCCCCGCTTCAAGTCTGGAACGCGCCCTGTCGCGAGCGGCTTGCCAAGCCCGCCCGGCCTGCCTATAGGCGCGCTTCCCCGATCCCGCGCCTTGCGGGATCCACGGAACCGGTCGGGACGTAGCGCAGCCTGGTAGCGCATCACACTGGGGGTGTGGGGGTCGGAGGTTCGAATCCTCTCGTCCCGACCAATTTCCTGAAATCCATGGTTTAGCGGCCGGTCCAGAGCGGGGCGCGTTTTTCGGCGAAAGCGCGTGGACCTTCGCGGGCGTCGTCACTGGCGCGCCAGGCCTTGAAGGCGGGCATATCGGGCTGGGCGCGCATCGCGGCATCGACGTCGCGCTCGGCAAGGCCAGCCTGGATGATCGCCTTGGAGGCGCGCAGCGAGACTGGCGAGCCGCGCAGCATATCGCGGCACCAACGCTCGGCGGCACGTTCCAGTGCATCGTCGGGGACCACTTCGGTGACAAAGCCCATGGCGAATCCCTCTGCTGCCGAGACGCGCCGCGCCGCGAGAATCATGCCCATCGCCTGCTTGAGCGGGGCCTGACGCACCAGCCGGTGCAGCCCGCCGCCCAGCGCTACCGCGCCGACCAGTGGTTCGGGCAGGCCGAAGCTGGCGCTTTCGGCGGCGATGATCAGGTCGCAGGCCAGGGCCAGTTCGAACCCGCCGCCCAATGCCAGGCCATTGACCAGTGCAACGAAGGGCTTGGGACAGTCGAAACGCTCGATCAGCCCGGCATAACCGTGCGCGGGATAGGCGCGGTTGCCGCCCGCTGCCGCTTCCTTGAGATCGGTTCCCGCGCAGAACGCCCGCCCCGCCCCGGTGATCAGGCAGAGATGTTCGTTCTCCGCCGCGGCGAAGGCATTGAAGGCGGCCTCAAGCTCTGCGTGCATCTGCGTGGTGATCGCGTTGAGCTGATCGGGGCGGTCCAGCGTGACCCTCCGCACCCCCTGCGCCACTTCGACCCTGATCTGCGCCATGCCGCTTGCCCTTTCCCGATTTTCCTACTTGCACCGATTTGGTTATCTGAAGCGCTCCCCAAAGAACAGGAGCACCACGCCATGCCCATTCTCGAAGCATTGATCGGACCGATCACCGCGATCATCGACAAGGTCATCCCCGACAAGGCCGCGCGCGATAAGGCCAAGATCGAACTGCTGCAATTGCAGGGCACGCAGGACCTGGCGGAAATCAACGCCCGCCTCTCGGCGATCGTCGCCGAGGCCAATTCGCACGATCCCTGGACCAGTCGCGCCCGGCCCAGCTTCCTCTACGTCATGTATCTGCTGCTGCTGTGGGCCCTGCCGATGGGCCTGATCGCCGCCTTCCGCCCGGACAAGGCGATCGCGATCGGCCAGGGGATGAACGCCTATCTGTCGGGCTTGCCCGAGCCGCTCTATGCCCTGTTCGGCACCGGCTACCTTGGCTACACCGCCGCGCGGCAGTGGGGCAAGATTTCGGGCAGCGACAAGTAGGCCCGGATCGCGGTGTATTGCGGCTGGTTGCTTTCGCGTAACCATTTTGCGCTAGGAGCGATGCGACACCCGCCAGGCATCTGGAGATCCGCCGTGACCCGCACCGTTTCGCCGCGCAACACCGCGCTTGTTGCAATCCTCGCCGCCCTTGCGCTTGCCGCCTGCGGCCGGTCCGGCCCCGGCGCGAGCGACGCCGCCACCCAGCCGGGCAATCTGGCCGAAGCCGGACCCAACGGCGCGGTCGGCGCCACCGAAAGCGCGCTCGACCGCGCCGCCCGGCACAATGCCGCCCAGCAGGATGACGGCGCAACCGGCGAGCCCGAGCTCGACGACAATGGCAACCCGATCCCGCAAGGGCCGAACCAGCCGACCCGCCAGGAAATGGAACGCGCGATCGCCCGGGCCCAGGCGCAGAACAACTAGCGCCACTTGCCTCGGCCAACCGTCCGGCTAAGGGTCAGCGCCTGACCCCAACCGGACGGTGACCGCCGCAATGGCCGACAAGACGATCTACGTACTCAACGGGCCCAACCTCA